>CAYILU010000058.1:0-8090 GCA_964364235.1 uncultured bacterium
TGAAGGAGAAGATCGGGCGCTCGTACCTGGCCAGCAGGACCTCGAACGCCTGCCGGTCCCCCTTCTGCACCTTCCGGGCGAGCCTGGAATCTTCGTCGAAGGCCATCCAGCGGATTACATCACATCCGCGCCGGCGAATTCAACGAATCGGACAGCAAGGGTCCGTCGCTTCGAGAGTACCCGAGGCCATGTAGGCGAGACCGCGGCAGCCCGAGAGGCAACCTTTCAGGGAATCGCACGATCCGCAAGGGGCGGGAACGGATCGTATCGCAGCCAGGACCTGCCTGCGCCCCGGCAATTGCCAGATCTCCCCGAACGGCGTCTCCTGGAGGTTCCCCAGCCGGACGGGCAGGGAGTCGCAGGGGTAGACGTTCCCTTCCCAATCCACGTGCGCGAGCGCCGATCCCGCCTGGCAGCCCGAGAACTCCACCCTCTCGCCGGTTTCGTTCGGGAAAGAGTCCCGGAGAACCCTCCAGAGGAAAAAATCATGGACGACGAGTTTCTTCCCGCTCAACGAAACGTGCAGGGCCGGGATTCGTTCCGCCGCTTCCTGAAGCTGCAAAGGCCGGGGGATCGGCACGTGCCCCTTTTCGGCCAGCGCCCGGACCGCGTTGACGTTGGGAAGATGGAGGGTGTCCAGGCTGCTCTCGGCGAAATCTTCCAGAACCTCGGGCAGGTCGGGGTACGTGTCCTCGTCGAGGACGAAGGAGATCGCGCGCGCCCCGTCGGGGAGCATCCGCCGGAACGGCTCACGAGCGTTAACCCCCCAGATGAAGTCGATGGGGTATCCGCGTCGGGCGATGGCCGCGGCCCCGGGGAAAAGCTTTACCGTCGCCTCGATCCGCGGGTTGCACTTGTGGATTTCGGTGAAGATGGCCGAAAGTTCCGACAACCCCGCCTCCCCCTCGATCCGGAGCTCCACGAACAGGGGGGCCGCCTCCCGGATCCGGCGCGCGATCCGCTTGGTGCGCCCGGCTTTGCCGCGAAAGTCGACGTCCCAGCGAACCCGTATCGGCATCGAAAATTCCAACGGCACTACTCCTTGATCCAACAGTGCGGATCAGGGGCGTCGTAGGCCCCGTGCACCGCGTAGGCGCGGGCGGTGCACCCCCCAAGACACGACGGGAACTTCGCGCAGCCGGAGCACTTCCCCGTGGCCGGCTTGGAGCGCAGGTGCGCCAGGACCTTCGACTCGTTCCAGACCTTGCCGAAGTCGTCGTTGAGGATGTGGCCGATGGTGACGGGGATGAAGCCGCACGGGGTGATCTCCCCGTCGGGCCGGATGTAGAGGGAGAGCTTCCCGCAGACCGAGCCGGCCACCAGTTTTCCCTGTTCCTCCTCGCCCAGCAGCGAGAGGATCGGATCGTCGAACGCAATGTCGATCCCCTTCTCCGATCGACGCAACGGCACCGCGGCCTCGTAAAACTCCTTCCATTCGTTCGGTGAGAGGTCGAGCTTCTCCTTGTTCAGACCTCCCATCCCGGAGCACTTGAAGTTGTGCAGGTCGATCGTGTGCGCGCCCAGCTCCTTCGCCAGGGAGATCAGCACGGCGAATTCCCGGTGGTTCACCTTGCAGATGACGGAGGAGACTGAGAGAGGGATTCCCCTCTCCCGCAGCAGCCGAGCCGCAAGCACCGCCTTCCCGAAGCTCCCCGGCATCCGGCGGAAGCCGTCGTGGGCCCCCGCGGTCGCCGAATCGATGCTGATCCCCACCGAGTGGAAGCCCGCCTCCCGGATCCGGTCCGCCGCGGCCGGGTCGATGAGCGATCCGTTGCTGTTCATGGTGACTTTCATCCCCTTCCCGGTCGCGTATTCCGTCAGGGGGAAAAGGTCCTCCCGCAGCAGCGGCTCCCCGGTCCCGTAGTTGAGGAACATCACGCCCCGCTCCGCGAGGATGTCGACGACCCGGCGGGCGTCCTTTCCGGACAGCTCCGGCGAACGGTCGAGGCGGGAAAAGCAGTGGCTGCAGACGAAGTTGCAGCGGGCCGTGATCCCCCAGTTGACCGTCACGGGCGATGAAAGGTGGGAAAGCGTCAATGCGACTTCCATTTCAGCGACGCCGGCCCGGCCTTTTCGGAAAGCTCCACCCAGCCGCGCTCCGCGATCCCCTTGAGAAACTCGAGGACCGCCTCCCGGGTCTCCCCGTCCTCCCACCCGAAGAGCGCGCCGATCTCCGCGGAGATCTTCTCCACGGAGTTGACGCCGTTGATCCGGGTCCAGATCTCCGCTCCGACCAGGTTGAGCTGGTGAATGGAGCCCTTGACCATGAGCGTCAGGACCCCGAGGTCCTCGTAGTCTTCGTCTTTCCCGGCCTTGTCCCACGCCATCTCGTGGATCCCCTTCTCCAGCCGCCAGACAACCTCGGGGTTCCGCTTCGGGACCATGGTTTCTCCCTTCACTTCGCGTATTCGAAAAGAAGATCGATCGCGGGATACCGGCTGACCAGGAACTGGAAGCCCAGCGCGAGGATCAGGGTGCCGCAGATGCAGATCGCCAGGAACGTGGCGACGACCCGCTTCCGGCACATCGTGAGGAGGACCGACATCGCCGGGATCGAGGTCACCGGCCCACCGATCAGGAACGCCAGGGCCGGCCCCTTCGCCAGGCCGAGCTCCAGGAGGCTGTAGAGGATCGCGGCGGCGGTGATCTCGTTGACGTGCAGGGGGACGGAAAAGAGGGTCACTAACAGGACGTTTTTCACCGACCCCTCCCCGAGGTACCCCGCGATCCACTCCCGCAGTATGTACCGCTCGGCCAACACCGCTAAGACGACCCCCAGGAGGGTGAACTTCCCCGTCATGAGCGTCAGCTCCCAGGCTTTCGCGAGAAAGACGACCGGGGTCCCGTGCCCTTTGCGGGCCAGCCGGTTGCTCCACTGGTCGCCGCAATTGCAGGCAAGATCCCCGGGACAGTCGGGCGCATGGATGTCGATTTTCCCGGACACGGTAAGCGCCCCCGGGTTGCCGAAGAAGCCGCCTCTCTCCAGCAAAAAGGTCGCCCCCCCCGCGAAGGCCCCCATGAAGAGGGCCGAAAAGAGCTTCAGATTCGCCCACGCCGGTCCCAGCTCCCACGCGGTGATCGTGTAGCCGCTGGGGCTCATGAGCGGCGAGACCAGCAGGAGCGTCAGCGCCGGCGCCAGCGGCACTCCGGAGGAGACGAGCGACACGAAGAGCGGGATCGAGCCGCAGGAGCACAGGGGGCTGATGACGCCGACCAGCACGGCCGCGGGGATGGCGAAGGCGCCGAACCTGCCGAGGGACTCGCGCATCCGCACGTGCAGCCGCCAGGTGCGGATGACCGCGCCTACGCCTACGCCCAGCAGGAAGTACGGCAGGACGTGCCACGACTCCCAGGCCACCATCCTTCCCAGCTGGAGCAACTCCTCACGCACTCGACTGCCCGCCCTTCCGGTTCCGGGCCGCCAGGGCGAGGAAGAAGACCCATCCCGCCAGGACCGCCAGCTTCCCCGCGCCCGTCACCCCCGCGGGGGAGGAGCCGACGCCGAAGGCCACGGAGAAAGAGGCCGCAAGGAGCATCCCGGCGACCGCGGCGGCGGCATCCATGTCCCCGCTTCCGGCCAGCACCAACTGCCGGAACGGGCAGCCGGAGATGAGAATCGCCCCGAAACCCACCATCGCCATCGCCAAGAACGCCCAGAGGATGTCCGTGTGCGCGCCCGGCTCCAGCAAAACCGTCGGGGAGAATTTCCCGAGGAGCGCGTTGAGGAGCAGCGCGGCGAGAAGGAAGGCCACGGTTCCCGCCCCCTCCCGGAAATCCCGGAGGAGGGCCGCGTTTTTGATGCTCCCGGTGACGCAGAACCGGCTGCGTTGCCCGGCCGCCCCGAAGAAGAGGCCCGCGGCCGCGGACACCGCGAAGGGAGCGTGGTTTGCGCCTCCGCCGAAATCGGTGGCGGCGAAAAGGTCCGATCCCCAAGACGCCGCGAGGAGAAGCAGGAACGCGGCGGCGGGCAGGATCAGCCCCGCGGCCTCCGGGAGGACCGCCTTGGGCCGGAAGCCGAACCCGTCGCGCAGGTAGACCGTGGAGAAAACGACACCGCTTGCAAGCCCTGAGAGCCCGGCCAGTCCGACCGCCCCTCCTCCCGCCGTCCGGAGGAGCGCCTTGATGGGGCAGCCGATGAACACCTCGCACCCCAAGAGCAGGAACGCCCCGCCGAAAAAATGCAGGACCGGCGAGGCTCCGCCCCGGATGCGATGCTCCCTCGAGGAGAATGCCGCAAAGAACGCTCCGAGGACGATCCCCAGGATCTCCGGCCGGAGGTAGCTCTGGGAAACCTTCCCGTGGAGGTGGAGGGCGCCCGCGACATTGACGAGGAAGCAGGAGGCGCACAGCCCGGTCGCCGCCGGGTTCCCCAGGGCGGTGAGCAGGATCGCGGCCGCGCCGAAGAGCCCCCCGACGAGGGCCAGCGCCGGCGCCGAATCCGGGTAAACGAACAGCCTCCGGATCACCCGCACCCCCCGTACATCCGCCGGAACAGATACGAAGCGTCCGGCAGCGCGGTCGGGCCCGCCTGGATTTTCCCGCTCTTCAAGCCGGATATCCACGCCTTCACCTTCTCCTCGAACACCACCCCTAAAAACTCCGGCGACCTGCGGTCGACCAGCTGCGGTTTAACCGCTACCGCCACCCGGTAGTGCGCAAGGGCCGTCGTCACGTCCCCCGACGAATCCGCCGCCCCGGCCATCGCGAGGTGCCGCCCCGCCGGGACCTCTTCCCCGCCGGGGCCGGTCGCACCCTCCCCCGTGCCGCGCAAATCGCCCGAAACGGCCACCCCGATGGCCGCGGCCGTCGCAAGCGCCGCCAGCACCAGCGCCAGGATCGTCAGATTTTTACCGGACAGGAATTCCACGCCCTTCCCTTCGGTCAGTACTTTTCGTACGGGGGGAGATTCGATTCCTTCGCCATCCTTCGCAGCACGTCGAACTCCGCTTCCGATGCCGGCGCGTAGCCGCTCACCCCGTCTCTCCTTAATACGTTGACACGCTCCCCTTCTACTTCAACGAAATCCTGCGGGGAAAGCCGCAGGAGCGCCTCGCGCACTTTCCCGGCGGTCGTCGGATCCACGTGCGGCAGTGCGAAGAAGGTGCAGTTGGGCACCGGCTCCGAGGAGGCGATGACCCGGAAATCGGATTTTCTGACCTTCCCCTCCGCCTCCATCCGCTCGATGTCGCCTACCTTCACCGCTCCGGCGTCGACGGCGCCGTACAGGATGGAATAGACGACCTTCTCGTGCTGCCACGCCCCCGGAAGGAAGGAGTACTTCCCTAACGTCTTCTCCGGGTCCACCCCCGCCCGGAGCATTGTGTAGTACTGCGCGAGATAGCCGCCGGGGGAGAAGACCGGGCCGAAGACCATCCGCTTTCCCTTCAGGTCGGCGAGCGACCGGACCGGAGAATCCGCCCGGACCACGACGAGCCCCCCGGTGTCTTTCCCCGTGTCGGACTTCACCTCCCGCGCCAGGAGCGTCGCCCCGATCTTCTCCCGGACGTTGATGTAGATGTAACCGTTCGCCTGGAGGACGTCGAACTCCCCGCGCCGCGCCATCTCGACGAAATCGAACGTGTTGACGTGGGAGACAACGATCTTCCGCCCTAACTTCCTCTCCAGGTAGGCCCGGAGCGGCTCGAACCGCTGACGGTTCTCCTCGAGCGAGTTGCAGACCTGGAACGCCACGCGCAACGGCGGCTGCGGGGGCTTGAGGAACCCCTTGGCGACGACGGCGAGCGTACCGAGGAGGAGGAGGCCGAAGAACACCCTGGAAAGTTTATTCAATGCGAACGACCCCCAGCCCCGGCGCAACCTTCCCGTCGTAGACCGGGTTCCCCGGTCCGCCCGGTACCGCGTACGCCACCCCTGACAGCGAAACCTCCACGGGGCCGCCCAGCTTCACGGCGTAACGGCCGTAGGCTACGAGCGCCCCGCCGGTTATCAGCGCCTTCCCTCTCGTCGCGCTGACGGCGTCAAGCCTGGACCCGGAAACGCTGCAATTATCGATTTTAACATCCCCCTCCAGCAGGGCGAAGCCCGCCAGCCCGCAGGAAGCGATGGATGTCCGGTCCAGCCTGGCGCTCCCTTCCTGGACGGATACGCCGACCATCGCTTCCCTCACCTCCCCGAATGCGAGTTCGACCCTGCTTTCGCGGAACCGGAAGCCGTACCAGCCGGGCCGCGACACGTCCGGCGAGGAAAGCTCCACCCGGCTCCGGAAGAAGTTCCCCCCCGATGCGGTGTCGCGGATGCGGAGTCCGTCGATCCTCACGTTGGAGTCCCGGCACCGGATGGCGCTCTGCGAAAAGGCCACCTCGACCCCGGAAAGATCGACCTCGGATTCCTGGAACTGGATCCCCCGATAGCAGCGGGAAATACGGATCCCGCTCCCGCGCAGGCGGCTGAAGTGGGCGTGGATCCCGCGGTAGGCCCCGGCGATCTCGGCGTTCTCGATGACGTTCTCTTCCCGGTCGCTCGCCATGAAGTTGATGGAGTCCCACCTTCCCGGGCCCTCCCCGTCCAGCGGGTAAAACCCGATCGGGCGGTCCTTCGAGCCGCGCGCGTTCAGGTTCCCCTGCAGGAAAAGCCCGTTCTCGCCGATCCCGTCGCCGTCCGTGTCGCGGAACGTGAAGAAGAGCCGGCTTCCGGGCGTGATGGTAAGGGTCGTCCCCGGCGCCACCCGGATGACCCCGTCCACCACGACATCTCCCGAAAGCGTACGGTTCCGGTCCAGAAAAGTGTCCCTGAGGCGAAGAGCGCCCGCCCGCGGCGCGGCATGCGAAAGTGTTTTCTCCTCCCGCGGAACCGCGCCGGCGTCCCACTCCAGCGTGTCCGCCTCCTCGCTGCCCCCGGGGCGGAACGTGCCGGGAAGCGCGCTTGCGCCGGGGAACCGCACCGCGGCGATCCCGTTCTTCGGGAGACGCACCTCGCCCGCACCCGTCCAGCCTCCGCCGATCCCCGGGAACAGCGACACTCCCACGCGGCAGTCGGTCACCGTCAGGGTCCCCTCCGCGGCGACCGCGCCGCCCCGCAACAGGGTGATTCCCGCCTCGGCCCCGGAGACCAGGCAGTCCGCAAGGTGCGCGCTCCCGCCGTCCACGACGATCCCGCCGGAACGCTCCTGGAAGAGGAACCTTGCCCCCGCGGCGCGCAGCGTCCCGCGAACGACGAGTTCCGTTCCGCCGAAGAAATATTCCGGCTCCACCTTGGTCGACTCGCTCCTGTCAAAGGTGACGATGGCTCCGGGCGCAAAGGTCAGCGTCGCCCCCGGGAGCACCAGGAGATCCTCCGTCACGCGGACCCGGCCGGAAAGGGAGACATCCCCCGAAATCTTCCCGCCGATGGACTTCTCCTGCGACAAGGGAGAACCGGGATTGGATTCCGTCTTTTCGGGCGCGGCAAGAACAGCCGGACAACAAACGAGGAAAAGGACCACGGGCAATATCCGTATAAGGGGGGCCTCCGGCGCACCCGGAGTTTTTAAGAACGTCCCTGTTTTTGTCATCGGAACGACAACACGGGAGTGAGGAACCGCCCCCCCTCCACGCGGACGGGGACCGGGCCGATCCGCTCCTCTTCGGCGCCTCCCGGAACCCCCGGGATGGACCTCCGCAGGTAGGCGGCGTATTCCCCCTGGCCGGGGAGCGAGACGGTGAACGCTCCCCGGTCGGATACGACCGAAGATCGGGAGATCGGGCGGCCGATCGTCTCCGGCGGGCGGTAGAAGAAGACGAGGTATCCCCGGGCAGGCGCACCGGAAAGGCTCGCCGTCCCCTCGAGGAGAACCCCCGGCGCGGCGGCCACGGGGGTTTCCTCCCCCGAGAGAAGCCCCCGCTTCTCGAAGAGAGGGATCTCGACCCAAACGGACGTCCCCTCCGCGAGATCGACCGGGGAATACGGGTAGACGCCGAACAGCCCCGGCGGCGGGCCCCTCCCGCTCGGGGCCGCCGTGGGGCGCGTCGTGGCGGGGGGGAGATTCACGTTGGCCGCCTTCACCGTCGTCCAGACCCAGCGGCCGCTGCAGACGATCAAGAAGGTGATCAACGGCGAGGCAGTCTGCGCCTTGATCGACGACGCGCAGCTCG
>CAYILU010000059.1:0-7977 GCA_964364235.1 uncultured bacterium
GTGCTACGATTCTCAGAAACAGTGGAACTTATACCGCCCGCTCGCGGTCTACTCAGCCGGTGATGGGTTTACGTACTGTTCGGACTGCACGCCCGCGCGCCGGGACGAGATGGTAAAGCAAGGCCGGTGCCGGTTTCCGGGCACCACATTCTCACGACCCCGCGGGGTCATAGTTGGAAGGAGGAAGGGATGAACGGGTGGATTTGGTTCGCAATTGATTTAGCGCTGTACGTATTGGCGCTTGGTTTAATGAGTGATGCACTCGCGGGGAATCCGTGGCAGTGGTGGACACTTGTCCCCATTCTTGCCGCGGTCCATATCTCAGGGTACACACAGGGGATTACAAGGCAATGAAAAAACTCACGACCGAAAACGACGTGAAGGCCCATGTGAAGAAGTGGTTCGATGCCATGCTTGCATGGTCTTACGCCCCGATCCAGAACGGACTCGGGGTTCACGGCATCCATGACCGCGTCGGATGCGTGCCCTTCCTCGTCACCCCCGCGATGGTGGGTAAGAAGATCGGGCTCTTCGTTTCCGTCGAGGCCAAGAAGCCCGGTCGCCGGGGGGAGAAGGACCGGGGGATGACCCCACACCAACGCGATAGTATGTGCGATATTCGGGAGGCATCGGGACTCTCAATCTGCTGCGACGGGCAGGAAGATTTGGACAAGTTGACCCGAGAACTACTAAAACTCCTGGGGGTATGATATGCACACAGTAAAGCATAAATGGAACTCGCGCCGGTGCATTAGATTCACGCGATATAGCTCAAAATACGCAGCGGAAGACAGTTTGCGTTTCTCTCACCGCTGGCACGCCGCCCCACCGCATGCGGTAATGCCTTGCCCACACTGCGCACGTTTTGGTATATCATGGCACATCATCCCGAACGATAGGTACACGCTCGGCGGGTGGACACCAGAGCAATACCTCGCTAATTTGCCACCCTTGTTTGAGCCGTGGCACGCGGACCCAATGCAACATGGGCCAAATTTGCACTGGGCAGGAAAGTAATGGCCGACCTTGCTGACATCGCCTCCGGCGTATCTGACGCATTCCTCGCCGACGCCACCCGCCGCGCGCTTGGCAAGAGCGCGCCTGAGTCGCATCCCGACTTCGACGGTAAGCATTGTGTTGAAGAGCACTGCGGGGTTGAGATCCCCGCCGCTCGGCTCGCGTTGGGCAAAGTCAGGTGCGTGGATTGCCAAGGGTTGAAGGAGAGAGGGAAACTATGAGAGATGTCGATTCCTGGATTCCTGTTAGCATGGTCAAGCCGCCCTGTAAACGCAATTCAAATGCATTAGGCATTCCGGTACTGATTTGGCCGCGAAATCCGTCTCCTCAGGACTTACGGGCCGTTCAGCCCGATGGTTTTTGCTATTATGGTAAGCGCGCGACTGGACACTCCACCTTTTACTTGTACGGCGCGGAAATCTACGGCGTAAAATTTTGGCAGCCCATGCCTAAAGGCCCGGCGGCAACCACAGTATGAACGACTCCCCCTACACTTGGCCCCGCGCGGTCAAGTTCATCCCGAAGCCGTTTGACCACCAGGTCGTGACAACGGCGTTTCTCGCAATGAACCCGCGGGCTTACTGCCTGAATGACATTGGCACGGGTAAGACCTTGTCCGCCCTATGGGCCGCCGACCTTTTGATGGAGGTAGGCGCCGTGCGCCGAGCGCTTATCGCTGCCCCCCTGTCCACCCTCGAGCGCGTGTGGGGTGATGCGCTGTTCATTCATTTCCCGCATCGCAAATTCTCCGTACTCCACGGCGCCGCTGCCCGGCGGAAGAAGCTACTCGCCGAGCCGAGGGATTTCTATATTATCAACCATGACGGCGTGGGCGTGGTCGCGGACGAACTGATGAAGCGCCCCGACATTGACCTTGTGATCAGCGACGAGTTGGCGGTATATCGGAACAAGCAGACCGCCAAGTGGAAGGCGATCGATAAGGTGATCTACCCGACCAAAGGCACGCCGAAGCCTTGGGTATGGGGCCTGACCGGCCGACCGATCCCAAACTCGCCGGAGGACGCGTACGGTCAGTGCAAGTTGGTGACCCCGACGACGGTGCCCGTGTTCTTTACCCAGTGGCGGAACATGACCATGGAGCACCAGAGAATCTACGTCTGGACTCCACCCAAGGAGGCCCTCGACATCGCCGCGAGGAACAAGTCCGGGATGAACACGCGGCTGGAGGCCACCTACGACAACGAGACCGGGGAGTTCGAGATCCTGGAATTCCGGACCGTGGCGGAGGAAGTCAAGGACCCGGAGGCCGAGATCTCCCTGTCCGACGCCCGCGAATACGACCCGGAGGCCGTGTACAACGACAGCATCGGCTTCCGGATGAGCACCCGGGACCTGGGCCGCATCGCGGCGCAGACCGCCCGCCAGATCATCATGCAGAAGGTGAAGGACGCGGAGCGGGAGGTGATCTACAACGAGTTCATCGGCCGCAAGGGGGAGATCATCAACGGGATCGTGCAGCGCTACGAGAGGGACTGCCTGGTCGTCGACCTGGGCAAGACCGAGGCCATCATGCCCATGTCGGAGCAGATCCCGCGCGAGCGATACCGGCAGGGCGACAGGATCCGGGCCTACATCAAGGACGTCGCGAAGACGCCGAGGGGGCCGGAGATCCTCCTCTCGCGCTCCGACCCGCGGGTGATCCTGAAGCTGTTCGAGCAGGAGGTACCCGAGGTCTACGAGGGGGTCGTCTCCATCCTGAGCATCGCCAGGGAACCGGGGTTCCGGACCAAGATCGCGGTGCGGTCCAAGGACCGGGACGTGGACCCGGTCGGGGCGTGCGTCGGGATGAAGGGTTCGAGGGTTCAGAGCGTCGTACAGGAGCTGCGCGGCGAGAGGATAGACATCATCGCGTGGGACGAGGACCCCGCGAAGTTCGTCTGCAACGCGCTCCAGCCGGCGGAGATCATCCGGGTCCTGGTCAACGAGTCCGAGAAGAACATGGAAGTGATCGTGCCCGAGGAGCAGCTTCTCCTGGCGATCGGGAAGAAGGGGCAAAACGTCAAGCTGGCCTCCAAGCTTGTGGGGTGGCACATCGAGGTCCGGGCGGAAGGGCACGTGGAGGACGCCTTGAAGCGCGCGGAGGGGCTCTTCGCGCCGAAAAAGGCGGAGGAGGCGGAAGCGGGGCCGGGTGAGGCGGCTCCGGGTGAAGCGGCCCCGGGTGAAGCGGCCCCTGTGGAGGTGGCGAAGGGTGAGGCGGCTACGGGTGAAGCGGCCACGGGCGCCGGGGAACCTGCGGCACCGGACGAGCCCTCGCCGGGCGAACAGGGGAATGACGATTCCCGATGAGCGCCGTCTCCCGCGGAGGACGTGCGTTCAATGCGGAAGCCAGGGGGATAAGCGGGATTTTCTGAGAATCGCGGGACGGCCAGGGACAGGCTGGGAGCCGGATCCTGAAGGGAAGAAGCCGGGCAGGGGGATTTACCTCTGCCGGGCGGCGGGGTGCGTGGAGGGGTTCATCCGGCGGATCCGGACCCCCAAGGGCGCCGCGCGGTGGAAGATGGGAGCGGCCGGGTCGGTACTGGCGGAGCGCATGGCGTCCTGGTGGTCGGAAGAAGCGAAACCGTAGGAGGTTGGATGGATAAGGTTCGAGTACGGGATCTGGCCAGGGAGATGGGGATGGAGAACAGCAAGGAGATCCTCGCCTTCCTTGAGCGGATCGGGCACAAGGGGAAGTCGGCGTCCAGCAACATCGAGGGCGACGTGATCGAGCGGGTTAAGAGCCACTTCCGGAAGACCGTGGCGGCTCCTCCTCCGAAACAGACGCTCGTGGTGACGCGGGCCGACGGGACGCTCGAGCGCCGCTCGAGCAAGGTGGTCCTGAGACGCGGAGCACCGGTGGTGGAGAAGCCGGAAGAGCCGGCGCCCCAGGAGCCCGCCGCGCCGGCCCCCGGGCCCCCGCAGCCTTTCGCCGGGGAGCCTCCTCCCCCGCCGGCCGCGCAGCAGGCTCTCCCCGTCGAGGTGGTGCAGGCCCCCGCCGGTGGGGCGGTCCCCGCCGCCGAGGGAGAAGCGGTCGCCCCCGCGCCGTCGGAGCCCGTCATCCGGGTGGTCGAAAAGACGCCCGCCGAGAAAGCCGCGGATGAGCGGAAGGAGAAGGAAAAGAAGTGGAAGAAGACCAAGCCCCACGAGAAGAAGGTCCAGAAGGGGGTCCTGAAAAGAACCATCATCCAGGAGATCGTCGAGGAGCCTGACGCCGCGAAGGCCGCTTCGATCCCGGCCGTCGCCGAAGCCGAGCCGGTGGTGGTGCGGCAGTTCCAGCCCACTCGCGGTCACAAGAGGAGGGGGAAGCCCGTCAAGGAGAAGAAGGCCCCCTCCACCCAGCCGCCGAAGGCCAGCAAGCGGGTGTTCAAGATCGAGGAGGTCATCACGGTGGGGGACCTCGCGCACCGGATGGGGATCAAGGTCGCCGACGTGGTCAAGAAGCTGATCGAGATGGGGATGCCGACGACGGTCAACCAGCTGCTCGACGCCGACACCGCGAAGATCCTGGCGCAGGAATACGGCTACGAGGTGGAGAACGTCGCACCGGAGGTGGAGAGCCTCATCGACCAGGTGGCCGACCGCGAGGAGGACCTCGTCCCGCGCCCGCCCGTCGTCACCATCATGGGGCACGTGGACCACGGGAAGACCACGCTGCTGGACGGGATCCGGCAGAGCAACGTCACCGGCCAGGAGGCGGGGGGGATCACCCAGCACATCGGCGCCTACGAAGTGGACCACGGCGGCCGGACGCTGGTGCTCCTGGACACCCCGGGGCACGAGGCGTTCACCTCGATGCGCGCACGCGGGGCGTCGGTCACCGATATCGTCGTGCTGGTGGTCGCGGCCGACGACGGGGTGATGCCGCAGACGATCGAGGCGATCGACCACGCCAAGGCGGCGGGAGTCCCCATCGTGGTGGCGGTCAACAAGATCGACAAGCCGGGTGCGCAGCCCGACCGCATCCGGCAGCAGCTCTCCGACTACGGGCTCATGCCGGAGGAGTGGGGCGGCCAGACGCTTTACGGCAACGTCTCCGCTAAAAAGAGGACGGGGATCGACGCCCTGCTGGAGCTCATCCTTCTGCAGGCCGACATCCTCGAGCTGAAGGGAAACCCCCTGAAGATGGCGCGGGGGACCGTCATCGAGTCCCGGCTGGAGAAGGGGCGGGGCCCGATGGCCACGGTCCTCGTACAGGACGGGACCCTGCGGGTCGGCGACTCGATCGTGACGGGGATTCAATACGGGAAGGTCCGGGCGCTCATGAACCACAAGGGAAAGCGCCTGATGGAGGCGCCCCCGGGGACCCCGGCGGAGCTCCAGGGCCTCGACGGGCTTCCGGCTGCCGGGCAGAAGTTCGCGGTGCTCAAGGACGAGCGGACGGCGCGGCAGATCGCGCTGCACCGCCAGGAGAAAGGCCGGGAGAAGACGGTCGTGCGGCCCCGCTTCAGCCTGGAGGACCTCCACCGCCACATCGAGACCGGCGGCCTCAAGGAGCTGAACATCGTCATCAAGGCCGACGTCCAGGGGTCGATGGAGGCCCTGCAGTTCTCCCTGGGGAAGCTCTCCGGGGAGAAGGTCAAGGTGCACGTCATCCACGCCGGGGTCGGGGGGATCTCCGAATCCGACGTGATGCTGGCCTCCGCCTCCACCGCGGTCATCATCGGCTTCAACGTGCGGCCCGAGACGAAGGGGTCGGATCTCGCCGAGCGTGAGCGCGTCGACGTGCGGCTCTACTCGGTCATCTACGACGTGGTCGACGACATCCGGAAGGCGATGGAGGGAATGCTCGAGCCCACGTTCCGGGAGGTCTCCCAGGGGCGCGCCGAGGTCCGGAACACCTTCCACATCTCCAAGATCGGCACGATCGCCGGCTGCCACGTCCTCACGGGGAAGCTCACCCGGAACGCCAACATCCGCCTGCTGCGGGACAGCGTGGTCGTCCACGAGGGGAAGCTCTCCTCCCTGAAGCGCTTCAAGGACGACGTCCGCGAGGTGGTCGAGGGGTACGAGTGCGGGATCGGGATCGAGGCCTTCAACGACATCCAGGTGGGCGACCAGATCGAGGCGTACGTCATGGAGAAGGTCGCCGGGACGCTTGCCTGACCGGTCCCGTCGCGCCGGGAGGGGGAATCCATGCTGGTCGCGGTGCTCCTGGCCGATCTCCTCTTCCCCGACGCCGCATCCCTCAAAGACAAGCGCCGGCGGCTCACGGGGCTGACCGGCCGGATCCGGTCCGCGTTCCCCGTTTCGGTGGCGGAAGTCGCTTTCCAGGACCTTTGGCAGCGGGGCCGGATCGGGGTCGCGCTGGTTTCGACCGACGCCCGCCTGGCGCAGTCGATGCTTGACCGGATCAGCGACCTCGTGGGGCGGGACGGGGAGGTGGAGCTGACCTCGAGGAGGATCGAGTTTCTCCGGTTCGAGGAGGAGGAAGGATGAAAGGCCGTGGCGACAGGCCCGCTCGCGTGGCTTCGCTGCTCCGGGAGGAGGTATCCCTGATCCTTCAGAACCGGGTGAAGGACCCCGGAATGGGGCTGGTCACGGTCACGGACGTCACGGTGACCCCCGACCTCAAGACCGCCCGGGTCCATTACTCCGTTCTCGGCGGGGACGAGGAGAGGCTGGCCGTCCGGGACGCGCTCCGGCGGTCCAAGGGGTTCATCCGGAAGGAGCTTGGGCGGTCCCTGCAGCTGCGGTGCTCCCCGGAGGTTGCCTTCATTTACGACAATTCTTTCGAGAAGGGCGAGCGGATCGACCGGCTGCTGAGGGAGATCCGGACGGAAGGCGAAGGTGATAAATAACATCGAGGGGATCTGCCGGGTCTTCCGCGAGAAGGACCGGTTCCTGGTCGCCTGCCACGAAAACCCCGAGGGTGACGCCATCGGCTCGGAGCTGGCGCTGGCGATCGCGCTCCGCGGGATGGGGAAGACCGTGACCGTCCTGAACGCCGACCCCGTTCCCGGGAACCTCGCCTTTCTCCCCGGAGCGGACAGCGTGGTCGCCGAAGCGGACGGCTCCCTGTACGAGGTCGCCGTCGTCGTGGATTGCGGCTCCCCCGAGAGGACGGGGCGCGTCCAGCCGGAGCTGCGCAAGCCCCCGGTCCTGGTGAACATCGACCACCACCGGACCAACGGGGGCTGCGGGGAATACTGCCTCATCGACCCGGAGGCGGCCGCGACCGGGATGCTCGTCTACCGCATCCTCTCCGCGATGGGCGCGGAGATAGTGTACGACGTGGCCGTCAACATCTACGTGGCCATCCTGACCGACACGGGATCTTTCCACTACGCGAACACCACCCCCGAGGCCTTCCACATCGCCGGCGAGATGGTCCGGCGGGGGATCGACCCGTGGGCGGTGGCGGAGAAGGTTTACGAAACCCGGACCGCCGGCCGGCTGCGGCTCCTGGGGAGGGTGCTCGATTCCCTCGAGATCGCGGCCGGCGGAAAGGTCGCGGCCGTCACGACGATGAAGAAGGACCTCGCCGACTTCTCCGCGGGGAAGGACGATCTCGAGGGGTTCATCAACTACCCCCGCTCCGTGATCGGGGTCGAGGTCGCCGTGTCGTTCCGCGAGGAGAGGAGCGGGGAGTTCCGCGTCAGCTTCCGGTCGAAGGGGACGGTGGACGTCTCCGCCGTCGCACAGGCGTTCGGGGGCGGGGGGCACCGGAACGCCGCCGGATGCACCGTCCAGGGGACCCTTCCCGAGGTCAAGCGCAAGGTCTTCGGGGCGCTGGAGGCATTTCTCCGATGACGGACGGCGTGATCGTCCTGGACAAGCCGGCGGGGATCACCTCGTTCCGGGCCGTCGAGATGGTGGCAAGGATCCTGCGCCGGAAGAAATGCGGGCACGCCGGCACGCTCGACCCGATGGCGACCGGCGTCCTCCTGGTGTGTGCGGGGAAGGCCACCAAGATCGCCGGCTACCTCGCGGCGCAGGAAAAGGAATACGAGGCCTTCTTCC
>CAYILU010000060.1:0-1298 GCA_964364235.1 uncultured bacterium
CCGGCGACCGCCCACATGTTCATCGTCAGCCCGCTCACGGGCGGCGGGATACTCTCGCTGTTCAGCACGCACCCCCCCGTCGGGAAGCGGGTGGAGCGGCTGCGCGCGATGACCGTGACCCGTTGAGGCCGGCGGAGAGGGGAAGCAGCAGTTTATGATGGAGATATCGTTTTACCGGGAAAAGCTGTCCGAGTCCGGGCACCGGGTGCTCAACGCCTCGATCGAGGAGTCGCAGCGCCGCCACCACTACTACCTGGGGCTCGAGCACCTGTTCGTCGCCTTCGCGGAGCAGGAGAAGCAGCTCTTCCGCGAGCTGATGGTTTCGATCGGGCTGAACGTCGAGGCGGTCCTCTACTCGGTGAACGAGCACCTGAACATTTCCCGCCAGTACCTCGGGGTGGGGCTCAAGGTTCCCCCCGCGACCAAGCAGGTGTTCCGGGTGGCGTGGGAAACGGCCCAGCGCAACCGTCGTCCGCAGATCGACTCCGAGGACCTCTTCCTGGGGATCTTCCACGAGGTGCACTCCATCCCCGCCAGGATCCTGAAGAGCTACGGGGTCGACCCCGCCCTTGCCCTTTCCCGGTTCGCTTCGCAGTTGCGCAGCCGGGAGGAGAAGGTCGAGGAGTTCCGCAAGCGATACGAGCTCCCGGCGAACCTGAGGGTGTTCGGGGTGAACCTGAACCTCCTTGCGCGCGAGGGGAAGATCCCCCCGATCATCGGCCGGGAGCGGGAGATCGACCAGATCATAGAGTACCTGTGCCACAAGGACCGCAGCAACTCGGTGATGATCATCGGGGATCCCGGCGTCGGCAAGACCGCCGTTGCGGAAGGGCTGGCCATGCGGCTGGAGTACGAGCCGCACCGGGTGCCGGAGCGCCTGCGGGAGAGCCAGATCGTGAACCTGCAGATGAACACGGTGGTGGCCGGCACGGTCTTCCGGGGGATGTTCGAGGACCGGATCGAGAAGGTCATCGCAGAGGTCAAGGAGCGCAGGAACATCATCCTCTTCATCGACGAGGCGCACACCCTGATCGGCGCGGGCTCCGCCATGGGAGTCCCCTCCGACGCGGCCAACATCTTCAAGTCGAGCCTCGCCCGCGGGGAGGTCCAGATCATCGGGGCCACCACGGTCACCGAGTACAAGGAGATCATCCAGGAAGACGAGGCGCTGTCCCGCCGTTTCCGGGTGGTCAAGATCGCGGAGCCCACCCTCGACGAGACGCGGGAAATCCTCTTCGGGCTCAAGCCCCGGCTCGAGGCCAACTACGGGGTGGAGATCGAGGACGGCGCGATCGACG
>CAYILU010000060.1:1398-4083 GCA_964364235.1 uncultured bacterium
TGCTCCTGTTCCTGGGGCCCACCGGGGTGGGAAAGACGGAGATGGCCAAGGCGCTTGCCGAGTACCTTTTCGGCGACGAGCGCCACATGGTCCGGGTGGACATGTCCGAGTACCAGGGCGGGTCTCTCGCGGTCGACAAGCTGATCGGGATGCCGCGGGGGATCGTCGGCTCCGAGCGCGGCGGGATCCTGACCAACCAGGTCCGGGACAACCCCTACACCGTGGTCCTGCTCGACGAGATCGAGAAGGCCGACCCGTACGTGCACAGCCTCTTCCTGCAGGTCTTCGACGAGGGGTGGCTGACCGACGGGCGCGGGAAGAAGGTCTACTTTTCGGACACGATCATCATCATGACGAGCAACCTCGGGGCCGAGGAGCTGTCGAGGCTGACCCGGCCGCTCGGGTTCGCCGCCGGCGAGGAGTTCGAGCCGATCCGCAAGGGCGTGCTGAAGGCGGTCGAGAACCGGTTCACGCCGGAGTTCATCAACCGGCTCGACGACGTCATCGTGTTCTCCCCGCTTTCGTCCGACGAGGTCAGGCGCATCGCGGCGCTTTACCTCGAGCAGGTCCGGCGAGCGATGGCGGGGCACGGGAAGACGCTTGAGGTGAGCGACGCGGGGCTCTCCGCCCTGGCGCGCACCGGGTTCAGCGTCAAGTACGGCGCCCGGTTCCTGAAGCGCCTCATCGACGAGAAGGTGAAGATGCCGATCACGCTCCGCTGGAGGGAATCCGATCACTTCCACGTAGGGGAAGCCGGCGGGGACCTGGTCGTAAATACGCAGAAGGTGAATGCCTGAATGACCGAGCAGGAAGACAAGGGATTCAAGGTGGTCGACAAGCGGTCGATGTCGGACGAGGAGCGGGAGAAGTCCTCCCCTCCGCCCCCACCGCAGCCGCAGGCACAGGCGGAAGGCGGGAACCGTAACGCCCCGGAGGGTGTCATAGAGCAGAAAAGCCCTGGCGACAAGCCGTCCGATGTGGGGGGGCCGGCGTTCCTCGACCTGGTGAGCACGCTGCAGTTCGGGGCGATGGCCAGCCTGGGGATGATCCAGTCGCCGGACGGCAAGCGGTTTCCGGTGAACCTGCCGTCGGCCAAGGATTCGATCGACATCCTCGGGATTCTCCAGGAGAAGACGAAGGGGAATTTGACGACCGAGGAGGCCGAAGTGCTGACGGAGGGGCTCTACCACCTCCGCATGGCGTACACGACGGTGATGAACGCGGGCCAGGGCGCGGGAGGCAAGGGAAAATGATCCGGAAGAGCAAGGTCGTGGTTCTCGTGCTGGCGGCGGTGGCCGCCGGCCTGGTCCTCTCGGCGGCGTTCAACCTGTCGCCGATCACAAACGCCCTGTTCCTCGGGGAGAAGGCGAAGGCCCCTGCATTTGCCGGCCCGGCCCGGATGCTCCCGGTGGACATCCCCGCACTGTTCAAGGAGGTCTCACCGGCGGTCGTCAACATCAGCTCCACCCAGATGGTCCGGCTGGGCCGCCCGCGGCTCCGCTCGCCCTTCGGCCAGCAGGATCCCTTCGAGGATTTCTGGAACAACTTCTTCGGGAACGTCCCGCGGGAGCAGAAGCGGAAAAGCCTGGGTTCCGGCTTCATCGTCTCCGAGGACGGCTACATCCTCACGAACAACCACGTGGTCGAGAAGGCCGACGAGATCACGGTGAACCTCCTGGACAAGGAGGAGTTCAAGGCGGAGGTCGTGGGCACCGACCCCAAGACCGACATCGCGCTCATCAAGATCAAGTCCGGCAAGACGCTCCCCTTCGTCCATCTCGGCGATTCCGAGAAACTGGAGGTCGGGGACTGGGTCTTCGCGATCGGGAACCCCTTCGGCCTGGGGCACACGATCACGGCCGGGATCGTGAGTGCGAAGGGACGGATCATCGGCTCCGGCCCCTACGACGACTTCATCCAGACCGACGCGTCGATCAACCCGGGGAACTCCGGCGGCCCCCTCTTCAGCCTGAACGGGGAGGTCGTGGGGATCAACACCGCGATCATCCAGGGGGGGCAGGGGATCGGCTTCGCCACCCCGATCCACCTGGCCAAGTCGGTCCTCGGACAGCTCAAGGAGAAAGGGAAGGTCACGCGCGGCTGGCTCGGCGTCTACATCCAGCGACTGACCCCCGAGATGGCGGAGTCGCTGCACGTCGCCGGCAGGAAGGGGGCGCTGGTGGCGGACGTCACCAGGGATGGGCCCGCGGAGAAGGCGGGGATCCGGTCGGGGGACGTGATCGTTGAGTATAACGGGAAGATCGTTGCCGACGAGCACGAGCTTCCCCAGGTCGTTGCGACGACCAGGCCCGGAAAGAAGGTCGACGTGAAGGTCGTCCGCGAGGGGAAGGAGACGACGATCCCGGTGACCATCGCCGAGATGGAATGGGAGACGGCCAGGCGCTCGGGCGGCCCCGACCTCACCAAGGGGCTGGGCTTGACGGTGCAGGACATCACCCCGGAAGTCGCGAAGCACTTCGAGATCGAGAACCGGAAGGGCGTGATGGTCTCCGCGATCGAGCCCGGGTCCCCGGCGGAGGACGCCGGATTCCAGGAAGGGGACATCGTCCGGCAGATCAACCGGCAGCCGGTGAAGGACACCGCCGAGTTCCAGAACCTCCTGAAGAAGGTCAAGGGGGAGAAGACCGTCCTGTTCCTGGTGGAGCGGGGCGACGCCCGGATCTT
>CAYILU010000060.1:4183-7819 GCA_964364235.1 uncultured bacterium
AAGCCATTCGCATGGCTTCCGAACGTGGCCACGCGCAGGTGGAACCGGAGCATTTTTTCGCGGCGCTCCTGCGGCAGGAGGGCGGGGTCGCCGCCGACCTCTTCGGGCGTGCGGGGATCGCGACGGCGCGCCTGCAGTCCGACGTCGACGCTCTCCTCGTCTCTCTCCCCAAGGTCTCCGGCGCGGTGAGCAGGGGGCTCTCCCCCGGGATGGAGCCGCTCTTCGCCCGCACCCTCTCCGAGGCGGACGCCTTCAAGGACGAGTACCTATCCACCGAGCACTTCCTCCTGGCGTTTGCGTCGGGGCCGGGAAAGGTCGCCGACCTGCTCCGGAAACACGGCGTGACGCGCGAGGCGCTGCTCTCGGCGCTCACGTCGATACGCGGGACCCAGCGGGTGACGGACGAGAACCCCGAGGGAAAGTACCAGGCGCTCGCGAAATATTGCCGCGACCTGACGGAAATGGCCCGGCGGGAGAAGCTCGACCCGGTGATCGGCCGGGACGACGAGGTGCGTCGCGTGATCCAGGTCCTCTCGCGCCGGACGAAGAACAACCCGGTCCTGATCGGCGAGCCGGGAGTGGGGAAGACCGCGATCGCGGAGGGGCTGGCGCAGCGGGTCGTCACGGGGGACGTGCCGGAGGGCCTCAAGGACAAGAGGGTGCTGGCCCTGGACATCGGGGCGCTGATCGCGGGGGCGAAGTACCGGGGTGAGTTCGAGGACCGGCTCAAGGCCGTCCTGAAGGAAATATCGGCCTCCGAAGGTCGCGTGATCCTGTTCATCGACGAGCTCCACACCCTGGTCGGCGCGGGGAAGGCCGAGGGGGCGATGGACGCCTCCAACATGCTCAAGCCCGCGCTCGCGCGCGGGGAGCTTCGGTGCGTCGGCGCGACGACGGTGGACGAGTACCGGAAGTACGTGGAGAAGGACGCGGCGCTCGAGCGGCGGTTCCAGCCGGTCCGCGTGGACGAGCCTTCCGTCGAGGACACGATCGCGATCCTCCGGGGGCTGAAAGGGCGGTACGAGGGGCACCACGGCGTCCGCATCAAGGATTCGGCACTGGTGGCGGCGGCGGTGCTTTCCCACCGGTACATCACGGACCGGTTCCTTCCCGACAAGGCGATCGACCTGGTGGACGAGGCCGCGTCCAGGCTCCGGATCGAGATCGACTCCGTCCCGACGCAGATCGACGAGGTGAAGCGCAGGAAGACCCAGCTCGAGATGGAAAAGCTCGCCCTTTCGAAGGAGACGGACGCGGCCTCCCGGGAGCGGCTCGGGCGCATTGAGGAGGAGCTTGCGGCGCTTTCCGTGCAGGAGTCGCGCGATCTTGCGCGGTGGGAGGATGAGAAGAAGTCGATCTCGCGCAGCCGGGACGTCAAGGAGCGGATCGAGCAGGCGATCTCCGGGATGCAGCGGGCCGAGCGTGAGGGGAACCTCGAGAAGGCCTCGGAGCTCAAATACGGCACGATCCCCGCGCTCCGGCGCGAGGCGGAGGAGGCCGCGAGGGCGACATCGGCTGCGGGGGGGGGCCGCCTCCTCAAGGAGGAGGTGGACGAGGAGGACATCGCGCAGATAGTCTCCCGCTGGACCGGGATCCCGGTCTCGAGGCTGGTCGAGGGGGAGGTGCGGAAGCTCCTGAGAATGGAGGAGCGCCTTGCCGAGAGGGTCGTGGGGCAGGAGGAGGCCATCCGCCTGGTCTCCAACGCCGTCCGGCGGGCGAAGTCGGGACTGAAGGACCCGCGGAGGCCGATCGGGTCGTTCCTGTTCCTGGGTCCCACCGGGGTCGGGAAGACGGAGCTGGCGCGGGCCCTGGCACAGTACCTGTTCGACGACGAAAACGCCATGGTGCGCCTCGACATGTCGGAATACATGGAGAAGCACGCGGTCGCCCGGATGATCGGCGCCCCGCCGGGCTACGTGGGGTACGAGGAGGGCGGCGCGCTGACCGAGGCGGTCCGTCGCAAGCCGTACACGGTCATCCTGTTCGACGAGGTGGAGAAGGCGCACCCCGACACGTTCAACATCCTCCTCCAGATCCTCGAGGATGGACGCCTGACCGACGGGAAAGGCCGGACCGTCGATTTCCGGAATGTCGTGGTGGCCCTGACCTCCAACATCGGCTCGCACTGGATCCAGGAATCGGCCGGGAAGGGGGAGGAGGTCATCCGCGACCGCGTGATGGAGGAGCTACGCCGGGCTTTCCGGCCCGAGTTCCTGAACCGCCTGGACGAGATCATCGTCTTCCACGCGCTCGGGAAGGAGCAGCTCTCGGCGATCGTAGACCTGATGATCCGCGAGGTGAACGCCCGGCTCGCCGACCGCAAGCTGACGGTGACGCTCACCGCGAAAGCCCGGGAGCGGCTCGCCGACATCGGCTACGCCCCCGCGTTCGGGGCGAGACCCTTGCGGCGCGCCATACAGAGGCATGTCCAGGACACCCTGGCGATGAAGATCCTTCAGGGGGAGTTCCGGGAAGGCGACACCATCCGGGTGGAGGCGGACGCGAAAACCGGTTTCCGTTTCCTGAAAGAGGGGGGAACCCTACCGGCTTGACAAGAACCTGCGAGGGGTGTACTTATTTAGAAAACACCGTTTGATATGAGCCACCTTTGAATGCATCCACTGGATTCTCCTTTCTCGCACCCGCCAAACTCAATATCTCCTTGAAGGTTTTCGGAAAGCGTGCCGATGGATACCATAATATTTATTCAGTAATGGTTCCTGTCTCTCTTTACGATGAAGTCACTTTGGAGGAGGCGGATTCCGGGATCCTGGTCGAGTCCGACGACCCGGCGGTCCCCGTCGACGGCGGCAACACCTGCCACAGGGCTGCGGCCCTCTTCATGGAGTGGGCGGGAGCGCCGAAAGGGGTAAGGATACGCCTCCGGAAAAGGATCCCTGCGGAATCGGGCCTCGGCGGGGGCAGTTCGGACGCGGCGGCGACCTTCAAGGGGATGATGGCTCTCACCGGCCGGAATCCTCCTCCGGAGACTCTTCTCGGGATGGCGGCGCGCGTCGGGGCGGACGTTCCGTTTTTCACCCTGGGTGGGCCGGCGGTCGCGGAAGGCATCGGCGAGCGCCTGACCCCGGTCGAGTGGAGGGTTCCCTTTTTCACGTTGATCGTGAAGCCTCCGTTCGGTCTTTCGACCCGGGAGGGGTATGCAAGGCTGCGGCGGGGGACGGGAGACAATCCGCCGGATGCGGTTGCCCCCGCATTCCGGGACTGGGAGGACCTGGTCCCTGCCGTCTCCAACGATTTCGAGGCCGCGTGGGGGGACACGCGGCCGGAGATCGGGGAGATCAAGAGGGAACTCCTGTCCGCCGGGGCCCGGGCGGCGGGGCTTTCCGGAAGCGGTTCGGCGGTGTTCGGTCTGTTCGGGGACGCGAAAGCGGCGCACGACGCGTTGGGGATGCTTTCGCGAAACGGCGGGCGGCGGATCTTCGTCGCCCACAACATATAGAGGAGGTTACGGAAGGAGGGGGGAGATGGAGATCACCGAGGTCAAGGTCTACCCGGTTTCGGACAACGAGAAGCTCAAGGGGTACGCGACGATCATCTTCGACAACTGTTTCGTCGTTCGGGATCTGAAAATCATCGACGGCTACAGCGGCCTTTTCGTGGCGATGCCCAGCAAGA
>CAYILU010000061.1:0-7818 GCA_964364235.1 uncultured bacterium
AGGTCGGCGTGGCTTTGGTTATCGCGTCCCGCTCGGCTCATCGCTTTCCTTCCTTAGCGAACTTTATTTTGCGGTACCCAACTTTATTTTGCGGAATCAGAAATACGGAGAAGGGAAACCCGGTCACTCGACGGTGACGCTCTTGGCGAGGTTCCTCGGCTGGTCGACGTCGGTCCCCTTGAGGACCGCCATGTGGTACGCGAGAAGCTGCAGCGGGACCACTTCGAGGATCGGGCGGGCGAAGCGTCCGCAGGGCGGAAGGAAAAGCACGTCCTCCGATTTCTCCGCGAGCTCCGCGTCCCCTTCGGTGCCGACACCGATCACGCGCCCGCCGCGGGTGCGCGCCTCCTCCAGGTTGGACAGGGTCTTTTCGTAGGTGTCGCCCTGCGCGCAGAGCACGAGCACCGGCATCCGCTCGTCGATGAGGGCGATCGGCCCGTGCTTCATCTCCCCTGCCGGGTACCCTTCCGCGTGGATGTAGGAGATCTCCTTGAGCTTCAGCGCCCCCTCCAGCGCGATCGGGTAGGAGATGCCGCGCCCCAGGTAGAGGAAGTCGGTGGCGTCCTTGTATTTGCGGGCAAGCATGGCGATTGCGTCCTCGGCATTGAGGACCTCCTCGATCTTTCGCGGGAGCTCGCTCAGGTCGGACAGGTGGGCGGCGATCTCCTTTCCGGAAAGCGTCCCGCGGGCCGCGGAGAGGTGGAGGGCCAGAAGGTACAGCGCCACGAGCTGTGTCGTGAAGGCCTTGGTGGAGGCCACGCCGATCTCGGGCCCGGCGTGCGTGTAGATCACCCCGTCCGACTCGCGGGCGATCGTCGAGGAGACGACGTTGCAGATGGAGATCGCCGTCGCCCCCTTCCCGCGCGCCTCCCGCAAGCCCGCCAGCGTGTCCGCCGTCTCGCCCGACTGCGAGATGGGGATGCAGAGGGTCCCCTCCTCGACCACGGGGTCCCGGTACCGGTACTCCGAGCCCAGGTCCACCTCGACGGGCAGGCGCGCAAGCCCCTCGATCATGAACTTGCCGACGAGCGCGGCGTGCCACGAGGTGCCGCAGGCCACGACGAGCACCTTCCGCAGCCGCCGCAGCTGCTCGTCCGGCAGCGGGAGGGTCTCGAAGAAGACCTCGCCCGTCTCCGGTAGCATCCTCCCCGCCAGCGTGTCCAGGATGGCGCGCGGCTGCTCGTGGATCTCCTTCAACATGAAGTGGCGGTATCCCCCCTTCTCCGCCATCACGGGGGACCAGTCGATGTGCTGCGGGGCGCGCGTCCGTGGGTTCCCGTCGAAATCGAACAGGGACACCCCGCGGGGGGTGGCCACGATCATCTCCCCGTCCTCCAGGAAGAGGGCCTTCCGGGTGTGGGAGAGCAGCGGCGGCAGGTCGGACGCAAGGAAGATCTCCCCCTCCCCCACGCCCGCCACCATCGGGCAATTGAGACGAACGCCGACGAGCGTCCCGGGCTCTTTCTCGGAAATCGCGAGGAAGGCATAGGACCCGCGAAGCTCCGCGACGGTGCGCAGGGCCGACTCCGCGAGCGGCAGGCCGGTGGAGGTGTGCAGGTCGAGCAGGTGGGCGATCACCTCCGTATCGGTCTCGGAGGAGAAGCTGCGACCTTTTCCGGTCAGCTGTTTCTTGAGCGTCTGGTGGTTCTCGATGATCCCGTTATGGACGATCGACACAGCTCCCGACCGGTGCGGGTGGGCGTTCGCGTCGGAGGGGCGGCCGTGGGTGGCCCACCGGGTGTGCCCGACGCCGCAGGTCCCCGCAACCGGCTCCCTGGCGACGAGCTCCACGAGGCGCGCAAGCTTCCCCTCGCTCTTCCGGATGTCGATGCCGCCGGGGCCCTGCACGGCGATCCCCGCCGAGTCGTACCCGCGGTACTCCAGCTTGCCCAGGCCGTCGAGCAGGATGCTCCCGCACTGCCTCGGGCCGGTGTATCCGACGATCCCGCACATTACTTCGGCCCCTCCTTCGGAAGCCTCGGGATCTTCAGGCCCGCTTTCGTGAGCAGCTCCGGCTTTTTGCGGATCACCCAGTTCGCGAGCACTTTCTGCTCCACCCTCGACAGGGCAAGCGCGTAGGGAGGGACATCTTGGGTGATGGTGGCGCCGGCGCCGATAATCGCCCCCTTCCCGATCGTGACGGGGGCGACGAACTGCGTGTCGCTGCCGACGAACACGCCGTCGCCGATGACCGTCGTGTGCTTGGCGATGCCGTCGTAGTTGCAGGTGATCGTCCCGGCGCCGATGTTCACTTTCTTCCCCACCAGCGAGTCCCCGATGTAGGCGAGGTGGTTCGCCTTGGACCCCTTCCCCAGGCGGCTCTTCTTCACCTCGACGAAGTTGCCGATGTGCGCCCCCTCCCCGATGTCGGTCTCCGGCCGCAGGCGCGCGAACGGACCTACGATGGCGCCTTTGCGGACGCGAGCGCCGGAGAGGACCGAGTACGGCTGCAGGTGCGCGCCGTCCTCCACCCGGCTGTTCTCCACCACGCACCCCGCCTGGATCCTCACGCCTCGCCCGATCCGCGTCGCGCCCAGGAGCGCAACGCCCGGCTCGATGAGGGTGTCGGCCCCCACGGAAACCTCCGTCTCGACGTAGATCCTGCCGGGGTCGACGATCGTGACCCCGGAGTCCAGCAGCGCGCCGATCTTCGCCCGGAGGAGGAGCGCCGTGGCCTCCGCCAGCTCCCTCCGGGAATTGATCCCCCGCACCTCGTCGGCGTCGCCCGCCACGACCGGCACGACGACCTTCCCTTCCTCGAGCGCTTGCACGACGAGGTCGGTGAGGTAGAGCTCCCGCTGGGTGTTGACGTCGGTGAGGCGCGGAAGGTTCCGCGCGAGGAACGCGCGGTCGAAGACGTATGTGCCGGAGTTCACCTCCCGGATCCGCCGGATGGAGGCGTCGCCGTCCCGCTCCTCGACGATCCGGGCGACGGTCCCGTCGGGGTTCCGCAGCACCCGCCCGTATCCCGCGGGGTCGGGGAGGATCCCGGTCAGCACGGAGGCGGCCGCCTTTTTCTTCCGGCGCGCCGCGATCAGGGACCGCAGGGTCCGCGGGCGGATGAGCGGGGCGTCGCCGCACAGGACGACCACTTCCCTGGCGCGGGGGGAGACGACGGACAGCCCGGCCCGGGCGGCGTCCCCCGTCCCCAGCTGGCGCTCCTGCACCGCCACCTTGCCGCCGAATCGCTCGACCGTCCCCGCGAGGCTTTCCCGCCCGTGGCCGAGGACGAAGACGATCTCGGAGATCCCGGCCCCCGAAGCGGCGCGTGCGACGTGCCACACCATCGGGTGCCCCAGTACCGTGTGGGCGACCTTGGGCAGGGCGGATTTCATCCGTTTCCCCAGGCCCGCCGCCAGGATGATCGCGGAAACACCTTCCATCGACCTGTCCCCCCCGGGATGTTAAAATTTATCGTTCTGCCGAAGTAAGAGTTTACCTGTTTTCCCGGGGGAATGGGAATGGCGAATGGCGCCGACCTGAAGGAGACGCTGGACCGGATCGAGGCGGAGATCGCCGGCGTCAAGCGCCAGTACGACCTCTTCTTCCAGGGGTACCGGCGCTCGGAGCCGTCGGACCTGCGCAGGGAGGTGGACGAGACGATCCGGCGGATGGGACAGCGCCGGATCATCAACACGAACGACCAGTTCCGCTTCCACACCCTCCAGAGCCGGTTCTACTCCCTCTCCAACCTGTGGATGCGGATGATCCGGGACATGGAGGAAGGGCGCCTTTCGCGCGATCCTTCCGGGGCGTTGGTGCGCGGGACGGGTCTCCTTCCCCCGAAGGACCCGGTGGAGTCGAGCCACCTCGAACAGGTGATCGAGGAGCTTTCGGAGGCCCGCAGGACGTGCGGACTTCCCGCCGGGGAGGACGATCTTTCCGCGATCCGGGAGACGCTTCTCGCCCGCGCCCGCGAGATCTCCGGGAAGTCGGGCGGGCGGCACGTGGAGTTCCGGATCAGCGTGGAGAACGGGAAACCGAAAGTGAAGGCCTCGGTCCGCTAACCGGCGGCGGCCATCCGGGCCAGGGCGCGCTGCAGGGCCGAGTGGGCCTTCCTGTACGTCTCGTCGTCGAGGGAGAGATCCTTCATGGCGGCCTCGGCCCGCTCGTAAGCGTGGCGGGCGCGCTCCACGTCGATCTCCCCGGCCTTTTCCGCCACGTCGGCCATCACCACCATTTTCCCGGGTGTCACCTCGGCGAAGCCGCCGCCCACCGCAACCTTCATCGTCTCGTTCCCCTTGCGGTAGCGCAGGATCCCGATCGAGAGGACCGCGAGATAAAGGGTGTGCTCCGGGAGCACGCCGAATTCCCCCTCGAAGCCGGGGGCGACCACTTCGTCCACATCCTCCGACACTAACATGCGCCCGGGGGTGACCAGTTCGAGCTTGATCGTCTGCGCCATGTCCTTTCCTTGAACCTCCCCGCTATACCGCGAGGAGCGCCTTGCCCTTCTCGATCGCTTCCTCGATCGTGCCGACCATGTAAAAAGCCTGCTCGGGCAGGTCGTCGTGCTTGCCGGCCACGATCTCCTTGAACGACCGGATCGTATCCTCGAGCCGCACGTACTTGCCCGGGATCCCGGTGAACTGCTCGGCGACGAAGAACGGCTGCGACAGGAACCGCTGAATCTTGCGCGCCCGGGAGACCAGGATCTTGTCGTCCTCGGAGAGCTCGTCCATCCCCAAGATGGCGATGATGTCCTGGAGGTCCTTGTACCGCTGGAGGACCTTCTGTACGGCGCGGGCGACCTGGTAGTGGTCCTCGCCCAGCACGAGCGGGGACAGGATCCGCGACGTCGAGTCGAGCGGGTCCACCGCGGGATAGATCCCGAGCTCGGCGATCTGGCGGGATAGAACGGTCGTGGCGTCCAGGTGCGAGAAGGTCGTCGCCGGCGCCGGGTCGGTCAGGTCGTCGGCGGGGACGTAGATCGCCTGGACCGAGGTGATCGAGCCGCGCCGCGTCGAGGTGATCCGCTCCTGGAGCTCCCCGAGGTCGGTGGAGAGGGTCGGCTGGTAGCCGACCGCCGAGGGGATCCGGCCCAAAAGCGCCGACACTTCGGAACCGGCCTGGGTGAACCGGAAGATGTTGTCGATGAAGAGGAGCACGTCCTGCCCCTTCTCGTCGCGGAAATATTCCGCGGCGGTGAGGGCCGACAGGCCGACGCGCGCCCGCGCGCCGGGAGGCTCGGTCATCTGCCCGAAGACCAGGCACGCCTTCTCGAGCACCTTGGACTCCTTCATCTCGAGCCACAGGTCGTTCCCCTCGCGCGTGCGCTCCCCCACGCCGCCGAACACGGAGTAGCCGCCATGCTCGATCGCGATGTTGTGGATGAGCTCCATGATGATGACGGTCTTCCCCACGCCGGCGCCGCCGAACAGGCCGATCTTCCCCCCCTTGGAGTAGGGAGCCAGGAGGTCGACGACCTTGAGCCCGGTCTCGAGGATCTCGACCTTGGTCGACTGCTCCTCGAAGGAGGGGGGGTGCCGGTGGATCGGGTACCGTTTCTCCGTGGTGATCTCCCCCATCTCGTCGACGGGTTCCCCGATCACGTTCATGATGCGGCCCAGGGTCTGCGGGCCGACCGGGATGGTGATCGGGCCGCCGGTGTCGGTCGCCTCCATCCCGCGGACGAGGCCGTCGGTCGAGTCCATCGCGATGGCGCGGACGATGTTGTCGCCCAGGTGCAGGGCCACTTCGACGGTTAAGTTCCCCTCCTTGTCGCTGATGCTCGGGTTCGTGAGCTTGATCGCGTTGTAGAGAGCCGGAAGCTGGCCGGGTTCGAACCGGAGGTCTACCACGGGCCCGATCACCTGGACGATGTTTCCCTTGTTCATGATTCCCTCGCCTCCTTCGATATCCGTAGCAAAGCGGCCCGCCCGGGGGCGAGCCATCGATCGATGTTATCCCTTGAGCGCCTCGGCTCCGCCGATGATCTCCATCAGTTCCTTGGTGATGGAGGCCTGTCGCGCGCGGTTCATCTGAAGCGTGAGCCGGGAGATCATGTCCACCGCGTTGTTCGTGGCCGAATCCATCGCCGTCATCCTCGCGCCGTGCTCCCCCGCCACCGACTCGAGGAGCACCCGGAAGATCTGCGTCTCCACGTACTTCGGCAGCAGGGTGGCCAGGATCTCCTCCCGGGAGGGCTCATAGAGGTAGTCGATGCCCGAAGCGATGGCCCCCTCCGAATCTTTCCGCTCGATCGCGATGGGGAACATCTTCTCGAACCGGACCGTCTGCGAGAGGGCCGACCGGAACTCGTTGAACACGATCTGTACCTCGTCGAAGTCGCCGGAGAGGAACCCTCCCACGAGATCCTCCGACATGCGCGCGGCGTGGCCGAACGAGAGCGACCCCAGGACGTTCACGTATTCCTTCCGGATCTCCACCTGACGCCTGCGGAAGAAGTCGCGGGCCTTGCGCCCCACCGCGAACAGGACGATCTCCTCGTACTGGCCGCCCTGCTCCCGGAGGAACCGGTGGGTCGCCCGGAGCAGGTTCGAGTTGAACCCCCCGCACAGCCCGCGGTCCGAGGTGACGACCAGGAGGGCCAGCTTCTTCCCCTCCCCCGCCGAGAGGAGCGGGTGGGCGCCCTCCCCCGCCCGGGCGGCCAGCGCCTGCACGACCTCGCGCATCTTCCGGGCGTAGGGCCTCGCGGCGACGATGGCGTCCTGCGCCCGCTTGAGCTTCGCAGCGGACACCATCTTCATCGCCTTGGTGATCTGCTGGGTGCTTTTGACGCTGCCGACCCGTTTCCGGATCGCGCGGAGGTTCGCCATGATTTACCCGTCGCCTCTTTTGCCGTTATTCCCGGAAGACGCCCCGGAACTCCTCGAGGGCCGCGGTGAGCTGCCCCTTCACGGCGGCGTCGATCACCTTCTTCTCCCGGATCGCGGCCAGGACGGCCCCGTGCTTGTCCCTCATGAAGGCCGAAAGTTCCGCCTCGTAGCGGCCCAGGGAGGAGACCTCGTAGCCGTCCGTGAAGCCGTTGGTGGCCGCGTAGATCGTCACCACCTGCTGGTCGACCGGCAGGGGCTTGTACTGGTCCTGCTTGAGGATCTCCACCAGCCGGGCGCCGCGGGCCAGCTGCATCTGCGTCGTCTTGTCGAGGTCGGAGCCGAACTGGGCGAACGCCGCCATCTCGCGGTACTGCGCGAGCTCGAGCCGCAGGCGCCCCGCGACCTGCTTCATCGCCTTGATCTGCGCGTTCCCGCCGACGCGGGAGACCGACAGCCCGACGTTCACCGCCGGTCGGACCCCGGCGTAGAAAAGGTCGGCCTCGAGATAGATCTGGCCGTCGGTGATGGAGATGACGTTCGTCGGGATGTAGGCGGAGACGTCCCCGGCCTGCGTCTCGATGATCGGCAGCGCCGTCAGCGACCCGCCCCCCTCGGCGTCGGAGAGCTTGGCTGCGCGCTCGAGCAGCCGCGTATGCAGGTAGAAGACGTCGCCCGGGTACGCCTCGCGGCCCGGCGGCCGGCGCAGCAGCAGCGAGATCTCGCGGTACGCCTGCGCGTGCTTCGTCAGATCGTCGTAGACGCACAGCGCGTGCCCGCCCTTGTCGCGGAAGTGCTCGCCGAGCGCGCACGCGGCGTACGGGGCCAGGTAGAGCATCGGCGCCGGATCCGACGCCGCGGCGGCCACGATGATCGTGTACCGCATGGCGTCGAACTCCTCGAGCGTCTTCACGACCTGCGCAATCGTCGACTGCTTCTGCCCGATGGCGCAGTAGAGGCAGACGACCCCGGTGTCCTTCTGATTGATGATCGTGTCGAGCGCAATCGCGGTCTTGCCGGTCTGGCGATCGCCGATGATGAG
>CAYILU010000062.1:0-7715 GCA_964364235.1 uncultured bacterium
CGGCGGTTGTCCTCGCGGACGCCTTCCTGGAAAAATTCGGGGGGGATTCGATGAGGGAAATCCAATATAATTATGCCCATTACCTGCGAGACGTCGACGCCCGATGAAGGGCGGCGGAACGGCCTTCCGGGGTGTCGTGCTCGTGGGCTTCATGGGATCGGGGAAGACCTCCGTGGGGAAGGTCCTCGCGGAGCGCCTCGACGCGGAGTTTGTCGACGTGGACGACCGGGTCGAGAGGTTGGCCGGCAGGAGCATCGGGGAAATCTTCGCCTCCGAGGGGGAGAAGGCGTTCCGCGGGATGGAGAAGGCCGCGATCCGGGAAGCCCTGTACGTTTCGGGGCGGGTGGTCGCGGTGGGCGGCGGCGCTTTCCTCGACGAGGAGAACCGGCGTATGCTCAAGGCGTACGGGCCGGTCGCGTTCCTCGACGTCTCCGGGGACTCGGTGATCGCCAGGCTCTCGGGGGACCGGTCCCGGCCGTTGTTTCCCGGCGAGAAGGAGGAAGGCAAACTGCGGGATCTGATGGAAAGGCGCCGCCCGGCATACCAGGAGGCCGATTTCACCGTGTCGACGGATGACCGCTCGATCTCCGAGGTCGCGGACGAGGTGTCGGGTCTTCTTGCGCGGAAGGCCGGCCAGGTGCCGGAAGGAGAGGGCGGGTGAGCTCCGACATCATCACCGTCGCACTGGAGGAGCGTACCTACGACATCTTCTTCGGGGAAGGGATCTATCCGCTGTTCCAGGAATGGATCTGCCGTTTCTATCCCGGGGGGGCGGTGTACGTGATCACGGATCGGAACGTCGCCTCCATCTACGGCGAGGACATCCACCGGTGGCTCACCGGCATCCCCCACCACATCCACGCGATCGAGCCGGGCGAGGACACGAAAAACTGGGAGACGATGCGCGGGATCTTCGCCTTTCTCGCCCAGGGAAACGCGGATCGGGAGGCGCTGGTGGTCGCCTTCGGCGGCGGGGTCGTGGGGGACCTGGCCGGCTTTGCGGCCGCCACCTACCTTCGGGGCGTCCCATACCTCCAGATTCCGACGACGCTGCTCTCCCAGGTGGACAGCAGCGTCGGGGGGAAGACCGGCTTCAACCTTCCGGAGGGAAAGAACCTGGTGGGCGCGTTCCATCAGCCGCGCGCCGTCTTCATCGACCACGGTTTCCTGCGCACCCTGGACGACCGGAACCTGCGGGCGGGGATGGCGGAGGTGGTCAAGTGCGCGATCTCGGGCGACGCGGTCCTCTGGGAGAAACTGTGCGCCAAGGCGACCCGGTGGAGAGCGATGTCCGGCCGGGAATGGCACGACATCATTCACCGGACGGTCGCCTTCAAGGCGTCCGTCGTGGAAAAAGACGAGAGGGAGTCGTCGACCCGCCGCATCCTGAACTTAGGGCACACCATCGGTCATGCCCTGGAGCGGGCCGCCGGCTATGGGAACCTTCTCCACGGGGAAGCGGTGGCGATGGGGCTCGTGTGGGAGGCGATCCTCTCCCGCAGGATGGGCGTCACGCCCCCGGATGTCGAGGAGCGGCTTTTTTCCCTGATGAAGGAGTTGGGGTTCGCGCTGGACGACCCGGCGCTTCCGCTCACCTCGATCGCGGGGGCGATCGGGATGGACAAGAAACGGATCGTCTCCGAAGTGGACATGCCGATGGTGGCAGCTCCGGGCGCCTGTGTCCTGAGACGCCTCCCGCTCTCCCAGCTGCGGAAGGAGTTGCCCGGGATCCGGGCCGAGATCCTGCAGAGAGGCCGGGAAGCCGCCATCGATTCGGCGGGGGAGAGGGAGCTCCTGGCGATGATCGAGAAGGGAGACCTGCCGGCGGCGACGGCAATCCTCGAGCGCCGCGTGGGGTCCAGCCCGCGGGACCTCCGGGCCATGGTGCTCCTCTCGGAGGCCTACCTCCGGGCCGGCAAGCACGTCGGAGCCTGGGAGATGATCAAGGAGGCCCTGCAGCAGTATCCGGCGGACCCCCGGACCCAGCGCATCGCGCGCGAGATCGAGGAGGAGCTCCGGCGTTCTCCCGGAAAGAAAGGGGATGTGCTTCCCCCGCCGCTGGAGGATGTGATCATCCTGGAGGGGGGGGCATTCGAAATCCGCCCCGCCGACCTGTCGCAGGACCTCGCGGAGGTCACCCCCGAGGCCCCCGACGCCGAACCGGAGGCCACGCCTGTCCCCCCCGTCCGGACGATCACGATGGCCAACGTCTGCTGGGAGCAGGGGGAGAAAGAGATCGCGCGGCGGATCGTCGACGATATCCTGATGCGGGACCCGGGGGATCCGCGCGCCCTGGAATGGAAGGGAACCCACGAGGAGCGGACGGCCGAGTCCTCGCTGGCCGCCTTCCTCGATGCGATCGCGAAGGAGTACGGCTATGACCTTTCGGGACATCATTGAAGGGATGCACAGGAACGACGCCTCCATCCGGGGGGGGGCGCTGGCGGGTGCGGACGGCCTGGTCGTGGAGGAATGGCAGGTCTCCCCGCAACGCCACGATCTTCCGGCGCTCTGCGCGGAGATGGGGCAGTTCTTCAAGGAATCAGGTCGTATCGCCGGAGAAAACGGCCTGGGGAGCGCCACGGAGGTTTTCGTCGCCGGCGAACTGGGGATGGTCCTCGTGCGGCGCGTGACCGAGGACTACCTCCTCCTGCTGGTCGCAGACCCGGGTGCCGTGGCCGGTAGGTGCCGCTTCCACCTGCGCCAGGGGGCGCGGCGCGCGAAGGAGATGCTGTGAAGCGGCCGGCCCGTCCCCGCGTCCTGTTCATCGACGGCCCGAACCTGAACCTCCTGGGCTCCCGGGAGCCGAAGGTCTACGGGAAGATGACGCTCGCCGACATCCGCCGGGAGGTGAGCCGGGCCGCGCGGCGGGAGGGAGCCGCGGTCGCCTTTTTCCAGTCCAACCACGAAGGGGAGATCGTGGGCGCCCTTCAAGATGCCCGCGGGAAGGCCGACGGCATCGTGATCAACCCGGCGGGGTACACCCACACGAGCGTCGCGATCCGGGACGCCTTGATCTACGCGGGGCTTCCCGCGATCGAGGTCCACCTGAGCAACCCGGCGGGCAGGGAGCCGTTTAGGCGGGAATCCACCATCGAGGACGTCGTCGTCGGCCGGATCGCGGGGTTGGGGGGGTACGGCTATGTCCTGGCCCTGTCGGGCATCCTGAACCACCTTCGGGAAGCGGGCGGACTTGCAGGCAGTTAGCCCGCATTTCCCACCAGCCTCCTGCTGCGGCGGCGGATACGGGCATGTCTACGGCGTTGCACTCCTTCGTGCTCCTCGACGTAGTTTCAACTACGCCTGCGTCGCCCGAAGTTCGTGCGCCTTGTATCCACGCCCGTCTCCACCGCCTCGCTACGGAGCCCGGTGAGAAATGCGGGCTGGCTCACGCATCGCCCGGCTCCTGTCCCTGCTCTCCCGGCGCCGGATCGACCTGTTCCTCTGCAGCCGCATGACGAACATCCGTTACCTGTGCGGGTTCACCGGGAGCGACGGCGTCCTCATCATTTCCCCGGACGGGGTGACGCTCGTCACCGACGGGAGGTACGCGGAGCAGTCCCGCCGTGAGGTCCGCGACGCGGAGGTTCTCATCTCCGACCGGAAGTGGACGGAGGTGGCCCGCCGGGTCCGTCGCGCCCGTCCTTCCAGGGTCGGTTTCGAGTCCCGCCATCTTTCCGTCGAGCTGTTCCGGATTCTTTCCAGGGGCGTCGAGGAGAAGTGGGTGGCCCTGCCGGACCCGGTGGAGGGGCTCCGCATGCGCAAGGATGAGGGCGAGATCCGCGCGATCGAGGCCGCGGCGGTCACTGCGTCGGGCGCACTCCTGGCCGTCCTGTCGGGTGGGTATAAAGGCAGGACGGAATCGGAGGTGGCCGCCGACCTGGAGCGCGAGATGAAGGCCCTGGGCGCGGAGGGGACCTCCTTCCGGACCATCGTCGCGTCCGGCCCGCGCTCCGCGATGCCCCACGCCGCGCCGTCTTCCGCCAGGATCCGGGGCGCGGGTCCCGTGATCATCGATTTCGGGGCCTTGCGGGGGGGGTACTGCTCGGACGAGACGGTCACCCTGTTCCCTTCGCTTCCTCCCCCCGCTCTCGGGAAGGCGTACGACGCGGTTCGGCGGGCCCAGGAGGCGGGGATCCGGGCGATCCGCCCCGGCATCCCCTGCAGGGACGTGGACGCCCGGGTGCGGGAATCTCTGGACCGCTCGGGTTATTTGAAGTATTTTGTTCATTCCACCGGCCACGGTGTGGGCCTGGACATCCACGAGCGCCCCTCGCTTGCTCCCCGGTCGAAGGACCGCCTTTCCGAGGGGATGGTGGTCTCCGTGGAGCCGGGAGTGTACCTCCCCGGGGTGGGAGGGGTGAGACTGGAGGACATGGTTCGGGTCGCAGGGACGCGCGGGGAACGGATCACCTACCTTCCCAAAACGATTTCGCGTCTGGTCTGACGGGGAGAGGGGTCCATGTACACGACGGCGGATTTCCGCAACGGCCTGAAGATCGAGTTCGATGGCGGTCCGTACGTCATCGTCTATTTCCAGCACGTCAAGCCCGGGAAGGGCGGCGCCTTCGTCCGCACGAAGATGAAGAACCTGAAGACGGGCGCCGTGCTGGAGCACACGTTCCGGAGCGGGGACAAGGTCAACAAGCCCGACCTGGAAGAGCGGGAAATGCAGTTCATGTACAAGACGGGGAACCAGTACCACTTCATGGACACGGGGAGCTACGAGCAGATCTATCTCGATGAGGACCATGTCGGGGACTACGGCAATTATCTGATCGAGAACCTGTCCGTCAAGATCCTCTTTTACCGGGGGGAGCCCATCGGGATCGACCTTCCCATTTTCATCGTGCTCCGCATCGTCGAGTCGGAGCCCGGCGTCCGGGGGGACACCGTGAGCGGGGGGAGCAAGCCTGCGAAGCTGGAGTCGGGCGCGGTCGTGCAGGTTCCCCTGTTTCTCGACGTGGGGGACAAGATCAAGGTCGACACCCGGACGGGGACCTACATCGAGCGGGCGTAAGAAGGGGAGCGAGATGAATCTGAAGGAGATCAGGGAAATCCTGGAACTGCTGAAGGGCTCGGATGTCACCGAGCTCGAGGTGGCCCGCGGAGAAAACCTGTTGAAGGTGCGTCGCGGAACGCCCGCGGAGATCCGGCAGGCCGCGGCCCCGGGAGCCGCGGCGGGAGCCAGGCCCGAGGAGCCGCCGCGCCCGGCGAAGGAGGCCGCGCCGAAAGCCAACGCCAAGGAGATCGTTTCCCCCATCGTGGGGACGTTCTACCGGGCGCCCGCGCCGGACGCATCCCCGTTCGTGGAGGTCGGGACGCGCGTCACCAAGGGGCAGGTCCTGTGCATCATCGAGGCGATGAAGATCATGAACCAGATCGAGTCCGACGCGGGCGGCACCGTGGCGGCGATCCTCGTCGAGAACGCGCAGCCCGTGGCTTACGGGCAGCCGCTCTTCCACATCGCCCAGGACTAGCTGGAGGCGAGATGATCCACAAGGTACTGATCGCCAACCGCGGGGAGATCGCGGTCCGCATCATCCGGAGCTGCCGCGAAATGGGGATCAAGACGGTCGCGATCTATTCCACCGTGGACAAGGACGCCATGCACGTCCGCATGGCCGACCAGTCGGTCTGCGTGGGCCCCCCCGAAAGCTCGGAGAGCTACCTGAACGTCCCCTCCATTCTGAGCGCGATCGAGATCACGGACGCGGACTCGGTGCACCCGGGCTACGGCTTCCTGGCGGAAAACCCGGCGTTCGCGGAGATCTGCGAGAACTACGGCGTGAAATTCATCGGGCCCTCCTCCGAGGTGATCCGCCGGATGGGGGACAAGATCGAGGCGCGCAGGGCGGTCCAGAAGGTAAAGGTCCCCGTCGTGCCCGGCAGCGACGGTGCGATCACCGAAGAAGAGGACGGCCTGAAGGTCTCCAAGGAGATCGGGTTTCCCGTGATCATCAAGGCGACCGCCGGCGGAGGGGGAAGGGGGATGAAGATCGTCCACAGCCCCGCCTCTTTCATCAACGCTTTCCTGACGGCGCAGTCGGAGGCGCTGTCGGCCTTCGGCGTCCCCGACGTCTACATAGAGAAATATTTCGAGCAGTCCCGCCATGTCGAAGTCCAGGTGATGGGGGACCGGTTCGGGAGTGTCGTCCACCTGGGGGACAGGGACTGTTCGGTCCAGCGGCGCCATCAGAAGCTGATCGAGGAGGCGCCCGCCCCGTTCCTTCCGGCGCGAACCCGCACCCGGCTCTGGAAGGCGGCCGTGGACGCGGCGACGGCCGTGGGCTATAACAATGTGGGTACCATCGAGTTCCTGTACGTGCCCGACGGGGAGTTCTACTTCCTGGAGATGAACACCCGGATCCAGGTGGAGCACCCGGTCACGGAGGCGATCACGGGGGTGGACATCGTCAGGGAGCAGTTCCGCATCGCTGACGGGAAGAAACTCCGGTTCGAGCAGAAGGACCTCCATTTCCGCGGCCACAGCATCGAATGCCGCATCAACGCGGAGGACCCGGAGACGTTCGTCCCGTCGCCGGGGACGATCAGGACCTGCCTCCTTCCTGGTGGCTTCGGCGTGCGCGTGGACACCGCGATCTACCCCGGCTACACCATCCCATCGACCTACGACTCCCTTTTAGGGAAGCTGATCGTCCACGGGGATGACCGGAACGAGGCGATCATGCGGATGCGGCGGGCGCTGGACGAGCTCCGGATCGAGGGCGTGAAGACGACCACGGAGTTCCACAAGAAAATCATGAACAACACCGACTTCGCCGAAGGGCGGCTCTGGACGAACTTCCTGGCGAAAGCCAGGGTATGAGCGTCCTCCGAGGGGCGCCACAGGGCCGCATTCGGAAAATGACGAGGAGCGGATAAGGGATTGGGTTTCCTCGATTCCATCAGGAAAATGTTCTCCCCGAAGGAGGGGGAGGACCGTTCGTCCCTTTCGAAAAGGGTCCAGGCTTCCCCGCAGGATCCCCAGGCCAGACAGAAGCTCGGCGTCTATCTCCTCCGCCAGGGGGAGGTTGTGGAGGGGCTCGACCAGCTCGCGCGCGCCGCGATCATGTACGAGAAGGACGGATTCGCGGGCAAGGCCGTCGCCATCCTGCGTCACATGCTCAAGCACGATCCGTCCAATATCGAGTTCCTTCGGTGGCTGATCCGCCTCCTGGCCCAGGAGGGTCTCACGGGGGACGCCCTGCGGGAGCTGGAGAACGTGATCGGCCGCCAGGGCATCTTCACGTCGGACGAACAGAAGATGGAGTTCCTGCGGAACGCAGGCGAGAACATACCGCAGTCCCCGCTGCCCTCCATCCACATCGCCGACATTTTTCGCGGCCAGCGGAAATTCCACGAGGCGATCAACGAGCTGGATAAAGCCGCGCGCAACGTCCAGGCCGCCAGGCTGGTCCCCGAATTCGGCGAGAAGCTGTCCGGGGTAATGCTGGCCGCGGGCGACGACATGGAGATCCTCGAGGCGTGCGGTTTCCTCTGGCTGCGGGTGGGAAAAACCACCGAAGCGGTTTCCCTCCTTTCCGATGTCATCGAGAAAGCCCGAAAAGAGGGGGAGGTCGGGGACACGGAAGAGATGGAGCGCGTGCTGGACGCCATCCGGGACGGCCGGAGCGTGGCCGGCGCCCTCTCCTTCCGCGATGCCGCCCGGAGGATGGCCGAGCCGGCGGAACCGCCCGCACCTCCCGAACCGG
>CAYILU010000063.1:0-7660 GCA_964364235.1 uncultured bacterium
CGACGTTCACGTGAGGCTTCGTGCGCTCAAATTTCTTCTTGGACATGGGAGTCTCCTTCCGTTGGCGGAGATAATCTCTTCATGCGCCCTTGACCTTGGCGACGACTTCCTCGCTCACGGAGAGAGGCGCCGGTTCGTAATGGTCGAACTGCATCGTGTAGGTCGCGCGCCCCTGCGTCTTGGACCGGAGGTCGGTGGCGTACCCGAACATCAGGGCCAGCGGCACGTTGGAGGCGATCACCTGCGTGTTCCCGCGGGCCTCGATCTTCTGGATGCGTCCCCGACGCGAGCTCAGGTCCCCGATCACGTCGCCGAGAAACTCCTCGGGCGTGACCACCTCGACCGCCATGATCGGTTCCATCAGGATGGGCGAGGCGTTGTTGCAGGCGGTCTTGAACGCCATCGAGCCGGCGATCTTGAACGCCATTTCGGAGGAGTCGACCTCGTGGTAAGAGCCGTCGAACAGAGTGACCTTGACGTCGACCACGGGGTAACCGGCCACCACGCCTGTTTGCGAGGCCTCGACCACGCCTTTCTCGACCGCGTTGATGTATTCCCTGGGGATAGCCCCCCCGACGATCTTGTTGAGGAACTCGAAACCTTTCCCCTTCTCGTTGGGTTCCACCGACAGCCAGACGTGCCCGAACTGGCCCCGGCCGCCGGTCTGCCGGATGTAGCGCCCCTCCGCCTTCGCGGAACGGGAAACCGTCTCGCGGTAGGCGACCTGCGGCCGTCCGACGTTGGCATCCACCCTGAACTCCCGCATCAGCCGGTCCACGATGATCTCCAGGTGGAGCTCCCCCATCCCGGAGATGATCGTCTGGCCCGTCTCCTCGTCGTTCCTCACGTGGAACGAAGGGTCCTCCAGGGCAAGCTTCTGAAGGGACATCCCCAGCCTCTCCTGGTCGACCTTCGTCTTGGGCTCGATGGCGATGGAGATCACCGGGTCCGGAGCGGTGATGGACTCCAGCACGACCTCGTGCTCCGTGTCGCAGAGCGTGTCGCCCGTGAAGGCGTTCTTGAGCCCCACGCACGCGGCGATGTCCCCGGCGTAGACGGTCTTGATGTCTTCCCGCTTGTTCGCGTGCATCTTGAGGAGCCTTCCGATCCGCTCTTTCTTGTGCCTCGTCGAGTTGTAGACGTGGTCGCCGGAATTGAGCGTCCCCGAATAGACGCGAACGAAGGTGAGATGCCCGACGAACGGATCGTTCATGATCTTGAACGCGAGTGCGCAGAAAGGGGCCTTGTCGTCGGGCTTCCGCTCCACGACCGATTCGTCGCGCGGGTCGATCCCGGACAGCGGCGGGACGTCCAGCGGTGACGGAAGGTAGTCGATGACGGCGTCGATCATCGGCTGCACGCCCTTGTTCCGGAAGGCGGAGCCGCACAGCACCGGGACGATTTTCAACCCGATCGTGGCCTGCCGGATCGCCGAGGAAAGCTCCCCGACCTCGACCTCCTCGCCTCCGAGGTACTTTTCCAGGAGGGAATCGTTCACGTCCGCGAGGGATTCCATCAGGGTTTCACGGGCGGCGGCAACTTCGTCACGGAAATTTTCCGGAACCGGCTCCTCGTGGTACTTGGCGCCCAGCGTGTCCTCGTCCCAGACGATCGCCGTCATGCGGACCAGGTCGATGATCCCCCGGAAACCGTCTTCCCTCCCCAGGGGCAGCTGGACCGGGACCGGATTGGCCGCCAGCCTCTCCTTCATCATCCGGATGCATCGGTCGAAGTCGGCCCCGATGCGGTCCATCTTGTTGATCATGGCGAGGCGGGGAACCCGGTACTTGTCGGCCTGCCGCCAGACGGTCTCCGACTGCGGCTCGACGCCCGCGACGGCGTCGAAGACGGCCACGGCCCCGTCCAGGACGCGAAGGGAGCGCTCCACCTCGATGGTGAAGTCCACGTGTCCCGGGGTGTCGATGATGTTGATCCGGTGATCCTTCCAGAAGCAGGTGGTCGCCGCGGAGGTGATCGTGATCCCCCGCTCCTGCTCCTGCTCCATCCAGTCCATCGTGGCGGTACCGTCGTGGACCTCCCCCAGCTTGTGGGAGACCCCCGTGTAGTAGAGGATCCTCTCCGTGGTGGTGGTCTTCCCGGCGTCGATGTGAGCCATGATCCCGATGTTCCGGGTATTTCCCAGAGAGGTGATTCTTGCCACGAAAAAGCTTCCTTCCCGTCCCCGCGCCGTTTACCAGCGGTAGTGGGCGAAGGCCTTGTTGGCCTCGGCCATTTTGTGGGTGTCTTCCTTTTTCTTGATCGTCGTCCCGCGGTTGTTGAACGCGTCGATCAGCTCGGCGGAAAGCTTCTGGACCATCGTCTTCTCCGCGCGATCGCCGGCGAAGTTGACCAGCCAGCGGATCGAAAGGGAGAGGCGACGGTCCGGCCGTATCTCTATGGGAACCTGGTAGGTCGCGCCGCCGACGCGCCTGGACTTCACCTCGACCATGGGCTTCGCGTTCTCGATAGCCTTTTTCAATACGGCTACCGGGTCCTCCTTGGTCTTGTCCTTGATGATGTCCATCGAGCCGTAGACGACCCTCTCGGCGACGCGCTTCTTCCCTTCCTTCATCACCGCGTGGATCATCTTCGCCACAAGGACGTCGCTGTAAACCGGGTCCGCGCCCACAACCCGCTTGGACACATATCCGCGCCTCGGCATGAAAAATCCTCCTCCAACGAATGCATTGCCGTATTCAAACCGGGAAACGCCCACCCCGGGCTTACCGCCCGGACAAATGGGCAATTTCCTTTTTTTTCCCCGTTCCGGCGGAATCGCCGGTGAAAGGCCGGTACTTCCAAACGAACAGCGGTTAGGGAAAGCTATTTGGGTCGCTTGGTTCCGTACTTCGACCGCGACTTCCGTCTGTCCTGGACACCAACGGAATCCAGCTTTCCTCTGATGATGTGGTACCTCACGCCGGGGAGGTCCTTGACCCTGCCCCCGCGAATCAAGACAACCGAGTGCTCCTGAAGGTTATGCCCCTCGCCCGGGATGTAGACGGTCACCTCGACCCCGTTGGTCAGGCGGACCCTGGCCACTTTCCGAAGGGCCGAGTTCGGCTTTTTCGGGGTGGTGGTGTAAACCCGGAGGCAGACCCCCCGCTTCTGCGGGCAGTTTTCCAGCGCAGGGGAGTTGCTCCTGCGTGCCGACACCTCCCGGCCTTTCCGGACGAGCTGACTGATCGTGGGCATTCCGTTAGTTCCTTCCCTCTCCCGATTCCATTCCGTTCAAAACATAAGCATTTTTTTTATCATTCGGTTTAATAACTGTCAACCGGTATCTTCCTCTTCGCCGATGACCTCCGGGGGAGTCTCCTCCCGGACCTCGGTCGGCAGCGGCGGGTCGGACTCGATATTCAGCGTCCGGTAACGCATTCCGCCGGTCCCCGCGGGGATCAGGCGCCCCATGATGACGTTCTCCTTGAGCCCGGAGAGGAAATCGATCTTCCCATGGACCGCCGCGTCCGTGAGGATCTTCGTCGTCTCCTGGAAGGAGGCCGCCGAGATCCAGGACTCGGTCGACAACGAGGCCTTGGTGATCCCGAGAAGCTGCGGGTCCGCCTTGGCCGGCTTCCCGCCCTGCATCTTGTTCCGCTCGTTCTCCTCCCGGAAGACCCACTTCTCCACGCTCTGCCCGACCAGGAAGCTCGTGTCCCCCGGGTCGGAGATCTTCACCCGGCGCAGCATCTGCCGGACGATGACCTCGATGTGCTTGTCGTTGATCCGGACACCCTGGAGGCGATAGACCTCCTGGATCTCGTCCACCAGGAACCGGGCCAGCTCCTTGTCGCCTAAGACCCGGAGGATGTCATGCGGGTTGGGCGAGCCGTCCATCAGGGCCTCCCCCGCCCGGACCCTCTCGCCGTCGTGGACGGTGATATGCTTGCCGCGGGGGATGGTGTAGTCCCTCGCATCCCCGATGTCGGGCACCGTCTGGATCTTCCTCTTCCCCTTGAAGTCCTTTCCAAGCCGCACGATGCCGTCGATCTCGGAAATCACGGCGTACTCCTTGGGTTTCCGGGCCTCGAAGAGTTCGGCGACACGGGGCAATCCGCCGGTGATGTCCTTGGTCTTCGTGGTTTCCCGCGGGATCTTCGCGATGATGTGACCCGCCTGGGTCTCCTGCCCCTCCTCCACCAGGATGTTCGAAGCCACCGGAAGCAGGTACCGCGCGTCGCTCGTGGACCCCGGAAGCTTGAGCGTCCGGTTCTTCTCGTCCTTGATCGAGATGCGGGGCCTGGCGTCCGGGTCCCTGGGCTCGATGATCACCCGCGTGGACCGCCCGGTGACCTCGTCGACCTGCTCCCTCATGGTCACACCTTCGATGATGTCCCCGAACTTGATCCTTCCGGAGACCTCGGTGAGGATCGGGATGTTGTACGGGTCCCACTCGGCGAGCCGCTGCCCGTCCTTGATCTTCTCGCCGTCCTTCACCATCAGGGTGGCGCCGTAGGTGATCTGGTACTTCTCGCGCTCCCGGTTGTTCTCGTCGACGACCGCCAGGAACCCGTTCCGGTTCATCGCGACGAGCTTCCCTTCCTTGTTCTTGATCGCGCTGAGAGCCTGGAACTTCACCTTCCCGTTGTGCTTCGCCTGGATGGAGCTCTGCTCGACGAACCGCGAAGCGGCGCCCCCGATGTGGAACGTCCGCATAGTGAGCTGGGTCCCGGGCTCCCCGATCGACTGGGCCGCGATGATCCCGACGGACTCGCCGTTCGTGACCATCTTCCCGCGGGCCAGGTCACGCCCGTAGCACAGGGCGCACACGCCCCGCTTGCTCTCGCATGTGAGCGCCGCGCGGATCTTCACCTCGTCCAGGCCCGACATCTCGATCTGGCGGGCCACCTCCTCGTTGATCTCCTCGTTCGCGCTTATGATCAGGTTTTCGTCCGCGTCGTATACGTCCTCGAGCGCGACCCGGCCGAGGATGCGGTCGGAGAGCCGGTCGATGATCTCCCCGCCCTCGATCAGCGCCCGGACCGGGATCCCGTCAAGGGTCCGGCAATCCTGCTCGACGATGATGCAGTCCTGCGCGACGTCCACCAGCCTCCGCGTGAGGTACCCGGAGTTGGCGGTCTTGAGTGCGGTATCCGCGAGGCCTTTCCGCGCCCCGTGGGTCGAGATGAAGTACTGCCCCACCGAGAGGCCTTCCCGGAAGTTCGACGTGATGGGCGTCTCGATGATCTCGCCCGAGGGCTTCGCCATGAGGCCGCGCATCCCGGCCAGCTGCCGCATCTGCTTGTCGGAGCCGCGCGCGCCGGAGTCCGCCATCATGTAGATGGGGTTGAAGCTCGGGACCTTGCTGTCTTTCCCGTCCTTCCCCCGGAGGACCTCGCTCCCCATCTCGCGGATCATCTCCTCGGCGATCTGCTCGGTCGCCGCGGACCAGATGTCCACCACCTTGTTGTAACGCTCCCCGTTCGTGATGAGACCTTCCCGGTGCTCGTCGACCACGGCCTCCACCTCCGCCGTCGCCTTGTCGAGAAGCTTGGTCTTGTTCGAGGGGATCTTCATGTCGCTGATGCAGATCGACAGACCCGACAACGTGGCGTAGTGAAAGCCCGTGGTCTTCAGCTGATCCGCCAGGATCACCGTGGCCTTCTGCCCGCAGCTGCGGTAGGCCACGTCGATCAGCTCGGCAAGGTCCTTCTTCTTCATCACCTTGTTGACGTGTTCGAAGGGGACCTCGCGCGGGACGATCTCATAAAGGAGAACCCGCCCGGTGGTGGTCTCCACGATCTTGCCGTTGTGGCGGGCCTTGATCAGCGACTGGAGCTCGACCTCTCCCGCATCGAAGGCGATCCTCACCTCGTCGAAGCTGGAGAACAGCTTCCCCTCCCCCTTCTTGTCCTGTCGCTCGCGGGTGAGGTAGTAGATCCCCAGAACGATGTCCTGGGTGGGGCTGATGACCGGCTTCCCGTGCGCCGGGGAGAGGATGTTGTTCGTCGACATCATGAGGACCCGCGTCTCCATCTGCGCCTCGAGCGACAGCGGCACGTGCACCGCCATCTGGTCCCCGTCGAAGTCGGCGTTGAACGCCGTGCAGACGAGCGGGTGCAGCTGGATCGCCTTCCCTTCGATGAGGACCGGCTCGAACGCCTGGATCCCCAGCCGGTGGAGCGTCGGGGCCCGGTTGAGCATCACCGGGAGCTGCCGGATGACCTCGTCGAGGGCGTCCCAGACCTCCCGCTTCTCCTTTTCGACCATCTTCTTCGCGGCCTTGATCGTGGTCGCGTGGCCGGCCTCCTCGAGCTTGTTGAAGATGAACGGCTTGAAGAGCTCGAGGGCCATCTTCTTGGGCAGCCCGCACTGGTGGAGCTTGAGCTCCGGACCCACGACGATCACGGAACGGCCCGAATAGTCCACCCGCTTTCCCAGGAGGTTCTGCCGGAACCGGCCGCCCTTCCCCTTCAGCATGTCGGAGAGGGACTTCAGGGGGCGCTTGTTGGAGCCCGTGATGAGCTTCCCCCGCCGCCCGTTGTCGAACAGGGCGTCGACGGCTTCCTGCAGCATCCGCTTCTCGTTCCGGATGATGATCTCGGGCGCCGTGAGGTCCAGAAGGCGCTTCAGGCGGTTGTTCCGGTTGATGACCCGGCGGTAGAGGTCGTTCAGGTCGGAGGTCGCGAACCGGCCCCCGTCCAGCGGCACCAGGGGACGGAGGTCCGGCGGGAGCACCGGGATCACGCTCATGACCATCCATTCCGGCCGCTGCCCGCTGTCCCGTAACGCCTCGACGATCTTAAGCCGCTTGGAGATCTTTTTTTTCTTCGCCTCGGAGGCGGTGTCCACCATCTCCTTGCGAAGCTCCTCGGAGAGCTTCTCGAGGTTCAATGTCGAAAGAAGGACCTGGACGGCCTCGGCGCCCATCCCCGCCTTGAACCCGTCCCCGGCCTGCTCCCGATGCTCGCGGTATTTCGCCTCGGAGAGCACCTCCAGCTTCTGGAGGTCCGTGTCGCCCGGGTCGATCACGATGTACTTCTCGAAGTAGATGACCGCCTCGATGTCCTTCATCGGCATGTCGAGGATTGTCGCGATCCGGCTGGGCAGGCTCTTCAGGAACCAGATGTGGGCGACGGGGGAGGCGAGCTCGATGTGGCCCATCCTCTCCCGGCGGACCTTCGACTGGATCACCTCGACGCCGCACTTCTCGCAGACGATCCCGCGGTGCTTCATCCGCTTGTACTTGCCGCAGTTGCACTCGAAGTCCTTTATGGGCCCGAAGATCTTCGCGCAGAAGAGGCCGTCCCGCTCCGGCTTGAAGGTACGGTAATTGAGCGTCTCCGGCTTCTTCACCTCGCCGTGCGACCACTTATGGATCTGCTCCGGTGATGCGATGGAAATCCGGATCCCCGAGAAATACAGGGGGTCCTTCGGTTTTTCAGCTCTGGTAAAGAGGTCTTCCAAGGGGCGCCTCCAGTGAATGTTTCCGTTTATAAGAACGCTGCATGAACGGTTGCTATTTCCCTTCCTCGCTGATCAGGTCCACGTCCAGGCCCAGGGCCTGCAGCTCCTTGATGAGGACGTTGAAGGACTCCGGCAGCCCCGGCTCCAGGGAGAAGTTCCCCTTCACGATCGCCTCGTACATGCGCGCCCGCCCGGGCACGTCGTCCGACTTGACCGTGAGGAACTCCTGGAGCGTGAACGCCGCGCCGTAGGC
>CAYILU010000064.1:0-7608 GCA_964364235.1 uncultured bacterium
CGTCGTCCGACTTGACCGTGAGGAACTCCTGGAGCGTGAACGCCGCGCCGTAGGCTTCGAGCGCCCACACCTCCATCTCACCGAGCCTCTGGCCGCCGAATTGCGCCTTGCCGCCCAGCGGCTGCTGGGTGACGAGGGAGTACGGTCCCGTGGAGCGGGCGTGGATCTTGTCGTCGACCAGGTGGTGCAGCTTCATCATGTACATCGACCCGATGGTGACGGCCTGCTGGAAGGGCTGCCCGGTCCTCCCGTCGTACAGCGTGGTCTGGCCGGATTCCGGCAGCCCGGCGAACTGCAAATACTGCCGGATCTCCTGCTCGGTGGACCCGCTGAACACCGGGGACGCCATGAACACACCCGAGGACATGGTCTTCCCCAGTTTCCGGATCTCGTCGTCGGAGAGGTCGTTCATGTAAGCGGAGAAACGCTCCGAATTGTAGATCTTCCTCAACCACTCGCGGACCGATTTCGCGCTGAACGCGTTGTCGACCAGCCGCCGCACCTGCTCCCCGAGGCCGTGCGCCGCCCACCCCAGGTGGGCCTCCATGATCTGCCCGACGTTCATCCGGGACGGGACCCCCAGCGGGTTGAGCACGATATCGACGGGCGACCCGTCGGCGAGGTAGGGCAGGTCCTCTTCCGGCAGAACGCGCGAGATGACGCCCTTGTTCCCGTGCCGACCAGCCATCTTGTCGCCCACCGACAGCTTCCGTTTCATCGCGATGTACACCTTGACCATCTTCAGCACGCCCGGCGGCAGCTCGTCGCCCTTCCGGATACGGCCGATCTTCTCCTCGAACACCGCCCGGACGAGGCTCACCTGGTCCAGGGAAACCCGGTGGATCTCGTCCAGGCGCTCCTTTACCGTCGGGTCCTCCTCCACGCCGATCTGGGCCCACATCTCGCGGGGGATGGCGTCCAGAACCTCCGGAGTGAGCTTCTTCCGCTTCGGGAGGACCACCTCCGAGCGGTCCTCACCGGTGAGACGGGTCGCGGAGGTCTTCCCCAGGAGCAGGGGACGCATCTTCCCGTAGGCCGTTTCCAGGATGATCCGGACCTCGTCGTCCTGGTCCCGGATGAGCCGGTCCATCTCCTTCTCCTCCAGAAGCTGGGCCCGCTCGTCCTTCTCGCCGCCCTTCCGGGTGAAGACCTTGGCGTCGATGACGATCCCCTCGATCCCGGGGGGAACCCGAAGGGAGGAGTCCTTCACGTCCCCGGCCTTGTCGCCGAAGATCGCGCGCAGCAGCTTCTCCTCGGGCGACAGCTGGGTCTCCCCCTTGGGGGTGACCTTCCCGACGAGGATGTCCATCGGCTTGACCCGCGCCCCGATGCGGATGATTCCGCTCACGTCGAGGTCTTTCAGGGATTCCTCGCTGATGTTGGGGATGTCGGCGCTGATTTCCTCCTTCCCCAGCTTCGTCTCGCGCGCGACGCACTCGAACTCCTCGATGTGGATGGAGGTGAAAACGTCCTCCTTGACGATCTTTTCCGATACCAGGATCGAGTCCTCGAAGTTGTATCCCCCCCAGGGCATGAAGGCCACGAGCACGTTTCTGCCGAGGGAGAGCTCGCCTTCGGAAGTAGCGGGGCCGTCCGCGATCACTTCCCCGTTCGCGACGTGCTGCCCCAGGGTGACGATCGGCTTCTGGTTGACGCACGTGTTCTGGTTCGAGCGGCGGAACTTCACGAGGTTGTAGATGTCCGCCCCGTACTTCCCGGCCACGTCCGGCTCTTCGGGCCGTATGACGATCCTGTGGGCGTCCACCGACTCCACCATCCCGGCCCTTCGCGCGACCACCGCCGCGCCGGAATCCTGCGCCACGACGGCCTCCATCCCCGTGCCCACGAGCGGCGGTTCGGTCCGAAGGAGCGGCACCGCCTGGCGCTGCATGTTGGACCCCATGAGTGCCCGGTTCGCATCGTCGTGCTCCAGGAACGGGATGAGCGAGGCGGCGACGGAGACGAGCTGATTGGGGGAGACGTCCATCAAGGTGACCTCGGAGGCGCGAACCATTGCGAACTCGCCCCCCTTCCGCGCGATGACCACGTCCTTGACGAACCTTCCGGATGCGTCCACTGCCGCGTTCGCCTGCGCGATCACGTGCCTCTCCTCGTCCATGGCGGAGAGGTATACGATCTCCTTCGTCACGACGCTGTCCGTCACCACCCGGTACGGCGTCTCGATGAACCCGAACTCGTTGATCCGGGCGAAGGTGGAAAGAGACGCAATCAGACCGATGTTCGGCCCTTCCGGCGTCTCGATCGGGCAGATCCGGCCGTAGTGGGTCGGGTGGACGTCGCGGACCTCGAACCCGGCGCGCTCGCGCGTCAGGCCCCCCGGCCCGAGAGCGGACACCCGCCGCTTGTGCGTCACCTCGGAGAGGGGGTTCGTCTGGTCCATGAACTGGGAAAGCTGCGAGGACCCGAAGAACTCCTTGATCACCGCGGAGACCGGCTTGGCATTGATGAGATCGTGGGGCATCAGGGTTTCGATGTCCTGGAGGCTCATCTTTTCCCGGATCGCCCGTTCCACGCGGACCAGCCCCATGCGGAACTGGTTCTCGATCAGTTCGCCCACGGTCCGGACGCGGCGGTTCCCCAGGTTGTCGATGTCATCGGCCTCTCCGATCCCGTTCTTGAGGTCGATGAGGTACCGGATGACCCTCATGATGTCCTCCTGCCGGAGGACGGTCGCGTCCAGGTCCCCTTCCGTGATCCCTAACTTGTGGTTCAGCTTGAGGCGCCCGACCCTGGAGAGGCTGTACCTCTCGGGGTTGAAGAACATGTTCTCGAAAAGTTTTTCCGCGGCGTCCCTGGTCGGGGGGTCCCCCGGCCGCATCTTCTTGTAGATCTCCTTGAGCGCCTCGTCCCGGGCCTTGATCTTGTCGGTGACCAGCCCGTCCCAGATCGCACGGTCGGAGTTCTCCAGCGAGAATACCGATACCGACGAAATCTTCTTCTCCCGGATGGCGGCGAGGGCCTCCTCCGTGATCTGCTGCCCGCACTCGAGGAGGATCTCCCCCGTGCCGGGGTCGGCGATGTCGACGACGCTCACCTTCTGCAGCAGGTCCGCCGCCGGGAGGGTGATGCGCCCGAAGGCTACATCCGCGAACCGCTCGACGCGCTTCTTGCCGACCTTGATCCCCTTCTTGAAGACGATCTCGCCCGTCTTCGGGTGGCGGACCTCCACCGGCATCTTCAGGCCCACCAGGAGATCGGGGCGGAAAACCTTCGAGCATCGGTCGCCGTCGATGGCGACCTCCTCGACCTCGTAGAACGAGCGCAGCAGCTCCTCCGTGGTCTTGCCGAAGGCCCGCAGCAGGACGGCGATGGGGAACTTCCTCTTCCGGTCGATCTTCAGGTACAGCATGTCCTTGTGGTCGAACTCGAAATCGAGCCAGGAGCCGCGGTACGGGATGATCCTCGCGGAGAACAGGACCTTCCCGGAGGCATGGGACTTCCCCTTGTCGTGCTCGAAGAAAACGCCCGGGGAGCGGTGGAGCTGGCTGACGATGACCCGCTCCGTGCCGTTGATGATGAACGTGGCCCGCTCGGACATGAGCGGGATCTCCCCGAAGAAGACTTCCTGCTCCTTGACGTCCCGGATCGTGCGCGCGGCGGTCCGCTCGTCCACGTCGAAGATGACAAGCTGGACGGTCACCTTGATCGGGGCGGCGAAGGTCATCCCCCGCTCCCGGCACTCCTCCTCGTTCCACTTGGGGGCACCGATGGCGTAGGAGATGAACTCCAGCGATGCGCGCCCGTTGTAGTCCGTGATCGGGAAGATGCTCTTGAACACTGCCTGCAGGCCCGTGTCCTTCCTCTTCTCGATGGGCACGTTCAGTTGCAGGAACTCGTTGTACGACTCGTGCTGCACCTGAATGAGGTTCGGAATCTCCAGGACCTTTTCGATCTTGGACAGGTCGACTCTCTTCACGCGATTTCGATAATCCAGATAGGCCATCTTCTCACCCCGGGGGTAAAGGCAATGGTTGAATACGGGGGGGCGTTTCACGCCCCCCGACCGTTATCGATCCCGTCGGCTGGAACTACTTGATTTCCGCCTGGCCCCCTGCATCCTCGATCTTCTTCTTCAGGCCTTCGGCGTCCTTCCTGGGGATCGTTTCCTTCACGGTCTTGGGCACGCCCTCGACGAGATCCTTCGCCTCCTTGAGCCCGAGGCCGGTCACTTCCCGGACGATCTTGATGACCTGGATCTTGTTGGCGCCGAACCCGGTCAGGACCACGTCGAACTCGGTCTTCTCCTCCACCGCGGGAGCTGCCGCGCCGGGGGCCGCCGCGACAGCCGCCGCGGGAGCGGCAGCCGTAACGCCGAACCGCTCCTCGAGGGCCACCACGTACTCGTGCAGCTCGAGGACCGTCAGTCCCTCCACCATCTTGACGAACTCTTCCTTGTTCATGGATCCCATCGGATTCCTCCCTGATCAGGCAGTTTTTTGTCCGGAATGTTTTTCGTGAATGGAATCTAACGCGTAAACCAGTTTCCGCTGCGGGCCGGAAAGCGCCTGCACCAGACGCGAAACCGGCGACTTCAGGCCGCCGGCAAGGCGCGAAAGGAGAACCTCGCGTGGCGGCACCTCCGCCAGCGACTCCACGTCCTTGATCCCCAGCACCCTTCCTTCGAAGAAGCCCGCCTTCAGCCGGATCTTCTTGCTTCCCGCGACGAACTCCTTCATCGCCCTGGCGAGGGCCACGGGGTCCCCGTGGGTCACGGCCAGGGCGGTCGGGCCGGTGAAGAACTCGTCGAGCTTCCCGAAATCCGAGTCCTTCGCCGCCAGGCGGATCATGGTGTTCTTGACGACCTTGAACTCCGCGTCGACCTCCCGCAGCTTCTTCCTGAGGGAAGTGATCTCGGCTACGGTGAGGCCCGAAAATTCCGCGATGACCGCGCCCTTCTGGGCGCCGATCGTGCGGCGCAACGCCTCGACGGTATCCGCCTTGCTCCTGATTTTCACTCGCGCATGCCCCCTTTCCTGATAGAGATTTGACCGCTATCGAAACCTCTGTCAAAGGCAGAGGGCGCGCGCGAGAGAATCCGCCGTTGTCCCGGCATCCCCGGCTCCCCTTGTCTGCGCGGGACGGGCGGGCTCCCTTTCGCCCCCCGCTTGGTCACCAACCGGTGAACCCGCGGTCTTTGACAAAAGAAGTTTCAAACATGGGGGAGGACACTCCTGTGTTCCTCGTCGAAAAAAACAGGAATGTCCCCCCTTATCAGCCCTGCTCCGCCTGCAGGACGCTCGCGTTCAGCCGGATCCCGACGCCCATCGTCGTGGAGAGGGCCAGCGTCCGGATGTAGGCCCCTTTCGCGGCGGACGGCTTCGCCTTCATGATCGCCTCGAAGAAGGTCATGAAATTCTCCCGGATCTTTTCCTTCCCGAAGCTGACCTTCCCGATCCCGGCGTGAAGGGTGCCGGTCTTGTCGACCTTGAACTCCACCTTCCCGCCCTTGAGGTCCCGGACCGCTCTCGCCACGTCGAACGTGACGGTGCCGACCTTGGGGTTGGGCATCAGCCCCCGGGGCCCCAGGATCTTCCCGATCTTCCCGACCGCCCCCATCATGTCGGGGGTCGCAACCGCCTTGTCGAACTCGAGCCAGCCGCCCTGGATCCTGGCGACCAGGTCCTCGCCGCCGGTGAAATCGGCGCCGGCCTCCTGCGCCTCCTTCTCCTTCTCCCCCTTGGCGAAAACAAGGACGCGGACGGACTTGCCCGTCCCGTGAGGCAGCACGACGGAGCCCCGCACCTGCTGGTCGGGGTACTTCGGGTCGACGCCGAGACGCAGGGCCACCTCCACCGTCTCGTCGAACTTCGCCCGCGCCGTCTCCTTCAGCAGCTCCAGAGCCTCATCGAGAGAATACTTTGCCTCCCTGTTCACCTGTTGCCGTGCTTCCAGGTATTTTTTCCCGTGTTTCGGCATTTCTCTCTCCCTTCGATGACCTTTCCTGAAACTTCCTTAAAACACCTCAAGCCCCATGCTGCGGGCCGTTCCCTCTATCGTCTTGATCGCGGCCTCCAGGTCCTTCACGTCGAGGTCGGTCATCTTGAGCTTCGCGATCTCCTCGACCTTGGTCCGGGGAATGCGTCCGCACTTTTCCCTCTTCGGCGTCTTGCTCCCCTTCTCCAGCCCCGCGGCCTTGAGGAGCAGGATCGACGCGGGCGGGGTCTTGGTGATGAAGGTGAAGGACCGGTCCACGAACACCGTGATCACGACCGGGATGATCATCCCATCCTGGGAGGCCGTCCTTGCGTTGAACGCCTTGCAGAACTCCATGATGTTCACTCCGTGCTGCCCGAGCGCGGGGCCGACGGGAGGAGAGGGATTCGCCTTCCCCGCCGGGATCTGGAGCTTGATCTGCGCTACGATCTTTTTCGCCATGGGTTTTCCTTCCCCCTCCGATCAGCTTTTTTCGACCTGGGTGAAATCGAGTTCGACGGGCGTAGCGCGCCCGAAAATGGACACTAAGACGATCACCTTCCCCTTGTCCGCCTTGACGCTGTCGACGATCCCGCTGAAGTTGCTGAAGGGGCCGTCGTTCACCCGGATGTTCTCCCCTTCCGCGAAGGTCACTTTCGGCTTCGGCTTCAGGCGCCCCTCCGCCATCTGGGACTTGATATCCTCCACCTCGGACTCCGGGATCGGGGAGGGATTCTTCCCCCCCACGAAGCCCGTGATCTTCGGCGTGTGGCGCACGAGGTGCCACGTCCGTTCGTCGAGTTCCATGTTAACCAGCAGGTAGCCGGGGTAGAAACTGCGGGTCCCCGTCCGCTTCTTCCCCTTTTTCATCTCCACGACGGTCTCGGAGGGGATCAGGACGTCGCCGAAAAACTCCTGCATCGCTTCCGCCTCGATGCGGTTCTGGAGGGATTCCCTGACTTTCTTTTCATACCCGGAATAGGTATGAACCACGTACCACTGTCTGGCCATCGCTTCCTCTTGTATTGAGGGATTAGAAGTTCAGAACGGAATAGACGATCCTGCCCAGTGCGTAATCGACCAGGCCGAGGAACAGGACGATGATCATCACGGTGATGATGACGACCACCGTGGAGGACGCCGTCTCTTTCCTCCCGGGCCAGGTTACCTTTTTCATCTCGGTCTTGAACTCCTGGTAAAAGCCGGACACCTTCTGCGCCAACCCGGGGGCCCCGGCCTTCGGTCGCGCCTCGTCCGTCGACGTCCGGGTTCCCGGAAGGCGATCCAGCAACCTGTCCTTCAGTGATCTCGCCATGAAATCCCCGTATTCCGCCTCAAGATAAAGATGGCAGGCCAGGAGGGATTCGAACCCCCAACCCGCGGATTTGGAGTCCGCTGCTCTAACCGTTAGAGCTACTGGCCTATCCTCCCCCGCCGGCTACTTGGTCTCCTTGTGGTTCGTGTGCTTCCTGCAGGACGGGCAGAACTTCTTCAGCTCCAGCTTGTCCGACATGGTCTTCTTGTTCTTCGTAGTGGTGTAGTTCCGGTTCTTGCACTCGGAACACGCCAGCGTGATGATGTCTCTCATGCCGTTCCCCGCTCCCCGGTAGGGTAGATGCTATTCCAGGATTTCCGAGACGACGCCGGCGCCCACCGTCCGGCCGCCCTCCCGGA
>CAYILU010000065.1:0-7597 GCA_964364235.1 uncultured bacterium
TGCAGTGCCGCGCGAGCTCCGCGGGGTCAGAGGTGTTCAGGTACCGCGCCGGGATGATCACGTCGGTGTCGACGTCGTCCCCGTACTTCCAGGCCTTGCCCTTGAATTCCATGCAGCGCTCCCTTACGGGATCTCGTCGGGGCCGCCGATCCGCCCCAGCACCGCGGACGCCGCGGCGACGGCCGGGTTCGCGAGGTAGACCTCGCTCTCCGGGTGCCCCATTCGTCCCACGAAGTTCCGGTTCGTGGTGGCGATCGCCCGCTCCCCCTTTGCGAGGACCCCCATATGCCCCCCCAGGCAGGGCCCGCAGGTCGGGGTGGAGAAGGCGGCCCCCGCGACCACGAACACTTCCATCAGCCCTTCCCGCATCGCCTGGAGGTAGATCTCCTGGGTGGCCGGGAACACCAGCATCCGCACCGAGTCGTGCACCTTCCGCCCCCGCAGGACGTTGGCCGCGCTGCGAAGGTCCTCGATCCGCCCATTGGTGCAGGAGCCGACGACCACCTGGTCGATGGGCACGTTTCCCACCCGGGAGAGGGGCCTCGTGTTCTCCGGAAGGTGGGGGAACGCCACCTGAGGCTCGAGGGAGGAAAGGTCCACGCTCATCTCCGCCGCGTACCGCGCGTCCGCGTCGGGGGTGACGACCTCGTATTTCCGCTTCGCGTGCGCATCCGAATAGGCCCGGGTGGCCTCGTCGAAGGGGAAGATGCCGTTCTTGGCCCCCGCCTCGATCGCCATGTTGGACATCGTGAAGCGCCAGGCCATCGGGAGGAAGGAAAGCCCGTCGCCCGCGTACTCCATCGCCTGGTAAAGCGCCCCGTCCACGCCGATCTTCCCGATGATGTGGAGGATGACGTCCTTCCCCTCCACCCATTTCCCCGGCTTCCCCGTGAGAACGATGCGGAGGGAGGAAGGGACTTTCAGCCACACCTCCCCGGAGATCATCGCGGCGGCCAGGTCGGTGCTCCCGACGCCGGTGGAAAAAGCGCACAGCGCGCCGTAGGTGCAGGTGTGGCTGTCCGCGCCGATCACGAGGTCCCCGGGGACGACGAGCCCCTCGTCCGGCAGGAGGACGTGCTCGATCCCCATCCGGCCGACCTCGAAGTAGTTCACGATGCCGTACTCGCGGGCGAACTCCCGCATCATCTTCATCTGCCCGGCGGACTTGATGTCCTTGCTGGGGGCGAAATGGTCCGGGACCAGGGCGATCTTCTCCCGGTCGAACACCGCCCGCACCCCCATCCTCCGGACCGCGTCGATGGCGATCGGGCTCGTCACGTCGTTGCCCAGGGCGAGGTCGACCCTCGCCAAGATCAGCTCCCCGGGCTCGACCCGGTCCCTCCCCGCGTGCCTAGCGAGGATTTTCTCTGTAAGCGTCATGCCCATCCGGGCGTTTCTCGCTTTCCGGAATTTTCCCCCGACGGCGCCGCACGACGCCGACCAGCTCCCCGATCGGCCCCGAGACGACGTAGGCCGAGGCGAACAGGAAGATCATGACCTGCGGCTCCGCCGCCAGCAGGAGCGCGAGGAAGATGAACACCACCAGCGTATTGAAAGGCCGCTTCCGGAACGCCTCCAGGTCCTTGAAGCTGTTGTACCTGACCGTGCTCACCATCAGGAACGCGAGGACGTAGATGGCCAGGAGAAGCGCCAGGTGCCTGAAGCTCCCCGAGCCCCCGAGGTAGTAGAAAAGCAGGATGATCGACGCGACGAAGGTCGCGGCGGCGGGAATCGGGAGCCCGTTGAACTTCCCCTTCTCGGCGGTGTTCACCTGCACGTTGAACCGGGCGAGACGCAGCGCCCCGCAGATGAGAAACAGGAAGGCCGCGAGCCAGCCCCACCGCCCGAATTGCGAGAGCGCCCAGCCGTAGACCAGGAAGGCCGGCGCGACGCCGAACGAGACGAGGTCGGCCAGCGAGTCGTACTCCACCCCGAACTGGGTGGTGGTCTTCGTCATGCGCGCCACCCGGCCGTCCAGCCCGTCGAGCACGACCCCCGCGATGATGGCCATCGCCGCCTTTTCGAACTGGCCGTTGTAGGTGGCCGCGATCGAATAGAACCCGGCGAACAGCGAGCCCGAGGTGATCAGGTTGGGGAGAACGTAGATCCCCCGGCTGATCCCGTCCCTTCTTCGTTCCCTTTTTCTCACGGAAGCACCCCCACGACGCTCTCTCCGGCCCGGACCCGGTCTCCCGTCCGCACACGAAGGGTGGCGGACGCCGGGAGGATCACGTCGACCCGGGATCCGAACCGGATCATTCCGACCCGCTGCCCCTGTTTCACCATGTCGCCCTCCGAAAGGCGGCACACGATCCGCCGGGCGATCAGCCCCGCGATCTGGACATACGAAACCTTTTGGCCCCCGGGGGTTTCAAGGACCACGCCGTTCTGCTCGTTTTCGAGCGACGCCTTGTCGACGTTCGCCGCGAAAAACTTCCCCGGGTTGTAGCGCACCGCGACCACTTTCCCCGAGACCGGCGCCCGGTTGACGTGGACGTCGAAGACGGACATGAAGACGCTCACCATCTTCCCCGGCTCCGCGTTGGTCCTCCCCGGCGGCCAATCTCCGATAAAAACGACCCTCCCGTCCGCGGGGGAGATCACCGTGCCCGGCTCGCCCGGCGGCACCCGCTCGGGGTCCCGGAAGAACCACGCCACGAAGGCGGTCAGGAGAAGACCGAAGACCGCCAGCGGCACGATCTTCGGCCAGACGAAATAGACCGCCACGGTGGCCGCCGCCGTCCCGAGAACGAACGGGATCCCTTCCGGGGCGATCATCCGGCTATCGCTCCGGCTCAATTCTTCGTCTTGTCAACCAGCCGTCCCTTGGCGATCCACGGCATCATGGCGCGGAGCCTGCGCCCCACCTCCTCGATCGGGTGCTCCTCGCCACGCCGCGTAAGCGCGTTGAAGACGGGCCGGTTGGCCTGGTTCTCGAGCATCCACTCCCTGGCGAACGACCCGTTCTGGACCTCCTCGAGCATCCGCTTCATCTCCCTGCGGGTCTCGTCCGTGATGACCCGCGGGCCGCGGGTCAGGTCGCCGTACTGCGCCGTGTTGCTGATCGAGTACCGCATCGTGGAGATCCCCCCCTCGTAAACGAGGTCCACGATGAGCTTGAGCTCGTGGAGGCACTCGAAGTACGCCATCTCGGGGGCGTAGCCCGCCTCGACCAGCGTCTCGTATCCGGCCAGGATCAGCGCCGTGACCCCGCCGCACAGGACGGCCTGCTCCCCGAAGAGGTCCGTCTCGGTCTCCTCGCGGAAGGACGTCTCGATGACCCCCGCGCGGGCGGCCCCGATCGCCGCCGCGTAGGCGAGCGCGACCTCCTTGCTCTTTTTCGAGGGGTCCTGGTGGACGGCGATGAGGGCCGGCACCCCTTCCCCTTTCAGGTACTGCGCCCGCACCAGGTGTCCGGGGCCCTTCGGGGCCACCATGAAGACGTTGATGTCCGGCCTGGGGACGATCTGGCCGAAGTGGATGTTGAACCCGTGGGCGAACATGAGGAACGCGCCCTTCTTCAGGTTCGAGGCGACCGAGTCCCGGTAGATCCGCCCCTGCAGCTCGTCCGGGAGGAGCATCGACACCACGTCCGCCTTCCCGACCGCCGTCGACGCGTCGTGGACCTCGAACCCCGCGTCCTGCGCCTTCTTCTCGGCGCCGCCGCCGGGCAGCTCCCCGACGATCACGCTCATCCCGCTCTCCTTAAGGTTGTTCGCGTGCGCGTGCCCCTGGCTGCCGTAGCCCAGGATCGCGATCGTCTTCCTCGTAAGGGACGCGAGCTTCGCGTCCTTCTCCCGGTAGATCTTGACCATGTCATCCCCTCCCTTGATGCGGCATCTTGTCCACTTGTGCTCCCACATTCCCCCCGCGCGCGATGGACACCAGGCCCGTCCGCACGACCTCCTTGATCCCGATCGGCCGGAGCAGCTGGAGGAAGGCGTTGACCTTCGCCTCGTCACCCGTCATCTCGACGGTGTAGCAGCGGGGCGCCACGTCCACGATCTTGGCGCGGAATATGTCGACCAGCCGGAGCACCTCCGGCTTCGTCTCGGACTCCGCGTTGACCTTGACCAGGACCAGCTCCCGGTCCACGGTTTCGACCCCCGTGAGGTCCACGACCTTGATGACCGAGATGAGCTTGTTCAGCTGCTTGAGGATCTGCTCGATGATCTGGTCGTTCCCGCTGGTCACGATCGTCATCCGGGAGACGGACGGATCCAGCGTCTCGGCCACCGAGAGCGACTCGATGTTGAACCCCCGGCCGGAAAACAGGCCGGAGACCCGGCTCAAAACCCCGAACTCGTTCTCGACCATGACGGATATCGTGTGGCGCATCGCGCGTTCTCCTTGCGGCGGCTTGAAAGCTTCAGACGAGCAGCATCTTCGTCAGCGGCGCCCCGGCCGGCACCATCGGGTATACCATCTCGTTCGGATCAGTAACGATGTCCATGAACGCCGGCCCGTCGACCGCGAACCCCTTTTTCAGGACTCCCGTCACCTCTTCCGTACGGGTCGCGCGGAACCCCGCGGCGCCGTAAGCCTCCGCCAGCTTGACGAAGTCGGGGATCCGGGGGAGGCAGGTCTGGGAGTACTTCCCCTGGAAAAAGAGCTCCTGCCACTGGCGGACCATCCCCAGCGCCCCGTTGTTGAGGATCACCACCTTGACCGGGAGACGGTACTGGACGGCCGTCGCCAGCTCCTGGAGGTTCATCTGGATGCTTCCGTCCCCGGCCACGTCGACCACGAGCCTGCCCGGCATGGCCACCTGGGCGCCGATCGCCGCGGGGAAGCCGTACCCCATCGTCCCCAGCCCCCCGGAGGAGAGGAAGGTGCGCGGGCGGTCGTACTTGTAGAACTGGGCGGCCCACATCTGGTTCTGGCCGACCTCCGTCGTGATGATCGCCTGTCCCTTGGTCAGGGCGTAGATCTGCTCCACCACGTACTGCGGCTTGATCTTCCCCTTGGGCTGATGCTTGTAGGAGAGGGGGTGGGTCTTGGCCCACTTCCGGACCTGCCCGCGCCAGGGAGCGATCTTCTCCCGGTACTGCGACGCCTCTTTCGTCCCCTTCGTAAGCTTGATCATCTTCTTGAGGACGTCCTTGAGGTCCCCCACGATCGGGATGTGGACCGGCACGTTCTTCTGGATCGAGGTGGGATCGATGTCCACGTGGATGATCTTGGCGTGTGGGGCGAACTCGTCGATCTTCCCCGTCACCCGGTCGTCGAACCGCGCCCCGAGGGCGAGGATCAGGTCGGAGTGGGAGATCGCCATGTTCGCGCAGTAGGTGCCGTGCATCCCTAACATCCCCATGTACAAGGGATCGGTCCCCGGAAACGCCCCCATCCCCATCAGTGTCGTCGTCACCGGGATCCCGAGCACGCGGGCGAACTCCAGAAGCTCCGCCGAGGCGCCGGAGAGGATGGCGCCGCCTCCCGTGTAGATCACCGGGCGCTCCTTCTCCTTGAGAAGCCGGATGGCGCTTTCCACCTGCTTCGGGTGCCCCTCGTAGGTGGGGTGGTAGCCGCGGACGTGGATCTCATTCGGGAGAGCGTACTCCTCCGCGGAGGCCAGGACATCCTTGGGGATGTCGACGAGCACCGGCCCCGGCCTCCCCGTCGAGGCGAGGAAAAAGGCCTCCTTGATGATCCGGGCCAGGTCCTTCGTCTCCTTGACCAGGTAGTTGTGCTTCGTGCACGGCCGCGTAATGCCGACGATGTCGGCCTCCTGGAAGGCGTCGTTCCCGATCATCAGGGTCGGAACCTGTCCGGAGAACACGACGATGGGGATGGAGTCCATGTAGGCGGTGGCGATCCCGGTAACCGTGTTCGTCGCGCCGGGGCCGGAGGTCACCAGGCACACGCCGGTTTTCCCGGACGCGCGGGCGTAGCCGTCCGCCATGTGGACGGCCCCCTGCTCGTGGCGGGTCAGGATATGGCGCAGCTTCGTGCTCTTGAAGAGCTCGTCATAAATGTTCAGGACGGCGCCTCCGGGGTAGCCGAACACGACGTCCACCCCGATGTCCGTCAACGCCCTGACTAAGATTCCCGCTCCTGTCATCTTCACGGCATCCCCCTTGTTTCTAAAAGAACAGGGACGGTCCTGACATCCTCTTTCGGTCCATCCACCCCGGTTGTGTGACTGCGAACCCTTTGTGGTCCTGCCAAGTCCTTCTCCAGGACCGGAAAAACAGGGACGGTCCTGACATCCTCTTTCGGTCCATCCACCCCGGTTGTGTGACCGCGATCCCTTTGTGGTACTGCCAAGTCCTTCTCCAGGACCGTCCCTATTGAACCACCGCGCCGGTTCCCGCGGAGCCGACAAGCTTCGAGTAACGCGCCAGGTACCCGGTCCCGATCTTGGGGGCCGGGGCCTTCCACCCTTTCCTTCGCCGGGCGAGCTCCGCCGCCGGGACGTCGAGGGTGAGCTTCCTCTTCGGGATGTCCAGTACGATTCCGTCCCCGTCCCGCACTAAGGCGATCAATCCGCCCTCCATGGCCTCGGGGGAAATGTGCCCGATGCACGGGCCGTGCGTTCCCCCGGAGAAGCGTCCGTCGGTGATGAGCGCGACCTTCGTGCCCAGCCCCATCCCCATGATCGCGGAGGTGGGGGAAAGCATCTCGCGCATCCCGGGCCCTCCCTTCGGCCCCTCGTACCGGATGACCACGATCATCCCCGGTTTGATCCTCCCCGCCATGATCGCGGCCATGGCGGTTTCCTCGGAACCGAACACCTTGGCCTTCCCGCGGAAACGGAACATCGAGGGATCGACTCCGGACTGTTTGATGACCGCTCCCCCGGGGGCGAGGTTGCCGGTCAGGATGGCGATCCCCCCCTCGGGCCGCACGGGCGCGTCGAGGCGCCGGATGATCCCGTCGGAAAGCACCCGCCCTCTCCGCGCGATCTTCGTGATGTCCTCGCCGGACACCGTCGGGTTCTTTTTGAGCATGGGGAGCAGCCGGTTGAGGACCGCGGGGATCCCGCCGGAGAACTCCACATCCTCCATCATGTGCGGGCCCGCCGGGGTCACGGTGGTCAGCTGCGGCGTCTCCCGGGAGAGCCGGTCGAACTCCTTCAGGGGGAGCGGGACCTTGGCCTCGTGGGCGATGGCGAGCAGGTGCAGGACGGAGTTGGAGGACCCCCCCAGGGCCATGTCCACGCGGACCGCGTTCTCGAACGCCGCGCGGGTCAGGATCTTCCGCGGGGTGACTCCCTTCCGGACCAGCAGGACGATCCGCTGGCCTGTCGCGTACCCTATGTGCCGCTTCCTGGACATCCCCGCGAGGGCGGTTGCGCAGCCCGGCAGCGACATCCCCAGCGTCTCGGTCAGGCACGCCATGGTGTTGGCCGTGTAGAGCCCCTGGCAGGACCCCTCGCCGGGGCACGCCTCGGCCTCGAGACGCGAAAGCGTCCCGGCGTCGATCTCCCCGCGCTGGAAGCGGCCCACCGCCTCGAAGGTGTCGGTGACCAGGGAGAGCCGGCGGTCGCCCATCCGCCCCGAGAGCATGGGGCCCGCGGTCAGCACGATGCAGGGGATGTCCAGGCGGGCGGCGGCCATGAGCATCCCGGGGGTGATCTTGTCGCAGTTGGTGAGCA
>CAYILU010000066.1:0-7592 GCA_964364235.1 uncultured bacterium
ATGGATTCAGTCGGCCGCATCGAAGGGAAAGATCGCCTTCCCCTTGCCGGGGACAATGACCGCGGCCGTCCAGGTCCGCATGCCGCTTGAACACCGCACGACGACGCCTTTTCCGCGGTAGCGCCCATCCTCTCCAAGGGACAGGTTCACCCGGTTCGGGGGCATCGTCATCGTTGCCATTCCGAGCTCGATCCAGGGTCTGCCGGGGAGGCTTCCCCACGGGAGGTCCACCGTGAAGACCAGCTCACGCATCGCACGGACCGGTTTCGGGGAGATGTCGAGAAGGACCTTTTCCCCGTTTAGGGTTGAGACGAGCGGCCCCGCGGGGTTCCCCGCCTCCGCGTCCTGCCGGTCCTTGAAATAGGAGAGCGATCTCCGGTAGTAGTCCTCCTCGACCGTCCCGTCGTAGGTTCTCGCCGCGACATAAAGGGAAAACGACAGAAGGACGGCGAAGGCCGCGCAGATGCCGTATGCCACCCCTCTCACGGGAAGCCCGCCCTGCCGCGACTGCTCACGGGCGAGAGCCGTACTCCCGCACGGAGTCCACGTAGGAAAGGACTTTCCAGATCCGGTCCCTGCCGAGCCGGCTCTCGAAGGAAGGCATCCCGTTGGGTCTACCCTTCGACACCGTCTCGAATTTCTTCCCGTCGGTTTCGCCGTACCGCAGGTGGCCGGTGAGGTCCGGCCCCACATCGCCCTTCAAATCGCCCCGGTGGCATCCCGAGCAGTTCTCCTTGTAGATCAACTGCCCTTCGGCGATCGCCTTGGGGTCGTGCTCGTAGGGGTTTTCGGCCAGGGAGGAGCTTGCGGCGGCGCTGCTCCTTTCGGCTTCCGTCTCCTTCTGCAGCACCTTGTACTGGGACCAGCCGCTGATTTCCGGGGTGTAGGCGGCGATGTAATAGATGCCCCATGCGATGAGCCCGAAAAAAAGGAGGAGGAAGACCCGGGGAACCTTGTTGTGCTGCTCCATATCGCCGAACGGCCTCTCCATCGTCCGCACCTCCATCCATCGAACGGGCCGGCCCTGCAGGGCCTTTCCTACGGCTTGCCGTCCTCGTCGAGCATCCGGTACTTGGGCGCTTCCACCCGGTCGCGCCTCTTCCGGCTGAAATAGTAAAGAACGATCCCGGCGAAGACCGCCGCGAGCGCGGCCGTGAACAGCAGGTAGGCCCAGGCGCCCGTCGTCATTGCTTCCCCGGCGACCGTTTCCGGCCCTCTTTGAGGTCCCGCCCGATCTTCTGGAGATATGCGACCAATGCGTCCATTTCGGTCACATCCCCGCGCAGCCCCTCGGGCGTCACCAGTGAACGCGCCTTCCCGGACGGGTAATCGGCGGCTGTCACGGCCTTCCGGGTGGACTCGATCTGGCGGGCCACCTCTTCCGCCCCGTACCCGTAGCCGAGGACGCTCACCTTCCTGGCCGACAGGGAAGTGTCCAGCCTGCGCTCCGCAAGCCAGCGGTACGGGGGCATGATCGACTTCCCGAACATCGCCTGGGGGTTTGCCATGTGCTGGTAGTGCCAGGAGTCCGGGTATTTGCCTCCGACCCGCGCAAGGTCCGGACCCGTCCGCCGGGATCCCCACAGGAACGGCCGGTCGTAGGCGGACTCCTCGGGCTTGGAGTATTCGCCGTACCGCGCCACTTCCGCACGCAGGGGGCGGACCGTCTGCGTGTGGCAGTTGTTGCACCCCTCACGGATATAGATGTCCCTGCCTTCGAGCTCGACCGCCGTGTACGGCCTGATGGAAGGGCTCACCGGCTGCGTGGATGGAAGGAGCATGGGGATGAACGTCGTCACGAGCGTGCCGACCGAGATCACCGCGGCGGCCGCGACCGCGAAGAGAACGGGCTTTTCGTAGATGCTCATCGGGCCTTCTCCCCGCTTGCGCCTCCGCGGCCGGGGCCCCGGGCGGTCATGACCAGGTTGAAGGCGAAGACGAGGATCCCCAGGAAGTAGATCACACCCGCGGCGAACCGGATCTTCCAGTAGGGGTAGAGCGCCGCGACGGAGTCGAGGAAGCTGTAGGTGAGCGAACCGTCGGGGTTCGTCGCCTTCCACATCGTTCCCTGCATGATCCCCGCGATCCACAAGGTTGTGGTGAACAGGAGTTGTCCGACCAGGATGAGCCAGAAGTGAACGTTGGCCAGTCTCACGCTGTAGACCTCCCGTCCCGAGACCCGCGTGACCAGGTAGTAGAGGGAGGCCGAGATGATCATCGTGACCCATCCCATCGTCCCCATGTGGACGTGCCCGACGACCCACTCGGTGTAGTGGAAGAGGCTCGTGAGGGACCGGAGCGCCTGGGTCGGCCCCTGCACCGTCTGAAGGCCGTAGAAGGTGATCCCCAGGAGGAAGAACTTCGTCAGGTAGTTTCCCTTCACGCGTTCCCAGTTCCCGCTCATCGTGCAGTAGCCGTTGACGACCGAGCCCCACGAGGGCGCGATGAGGAAGAGGCTGAAGGCCAGCGCGACCGTCTGGATCCACTCCGGCACGGGGGTGAACATGAGATGGTGGGCGCCCGTCCAGAGGTATCCGAACACGAGGGACCAGAAGGCGATGATGGAGAGGCGATGGCTGTAGATGGGCACGCCGGTCGACACCGGGAGGAAGTAGTAGAACATGGCGAGGATCGGGAAGGTGAAGATGGACGCCACCGCGTTGTGTCCGTACCACCACTGGACGTTTGCGTCGTTCACCCCCGCGTAGATCGAGTAGGACTTGAAAAGGCTTACGGGGACCTCGAGGTTGTTCAGTATGAAGACCACGGCCACGGTCACCACCGTGGCGATCATGAACCAGAGGGAGACATACATCTGCTTTTCGCGCCGCTTGACGAGGGTTCCGAGGACGTTGACGGAGAACATCACCCAGACGGCGACGATGACTGCGTCCAGGGGCCACTCCAGTTCCGCGTATTCCTTGGACGTGTTCATCCCGGCCAATAGCGAGAGGGCCGCCAGGGCGATGGCGACGTTGAACAGGCGGAGGTGGACGCGGGCAAGCCGCGGGAAGGCGAGCGGGGTGCGCGTGAGCTTTTCGAGCATGTAGTAGGAGCAGGCGAAAATCCCCGCCAGCGAGAACCCGAAGACAAGGCCGTTGGTGTGCACGACCCGAAGGCGTCCGAAGGAAAGCCACGGGAAAACGTTCAGTGCGGGGAGGAACATTTCGGCCGCCAGCCACAGGCCCGCCAGGAGCGACACGATCAGCCAGAAGATCGCGGAGAAGGCGAATCCCGATGCGACGGAGCGGTTTTGGCCGTTCCTCGTCATGGTGCCTCCCCGCGTTCCCGTTCCCGTTGGCGGTGGGACGGTCAGCCCCCGGAATAGTCTAATGGAGGGGAGCGGCGGAAAAAACCGGGAATATTCAATTATTGTTCCTCCCCCCGCCGGCGCAGGAGTCTCGCCAGGGCTTCCGGCTCGTTCACCGGCTGTTCGCAGGCCTGGTTCCGGCAGACGTAGGCGGAAGCGCGTCCTTCCACCGGGGCATGCCCGCGCAACAGCGGAACCGGAGACTCCCGGTCCGCCTTCCCCGCCGCGACAACCTGGTCCGGCAGAAAACCGGAGCGTGCCACGGAGATGAGGTCCGCCGCATCCTGTCCTTCCCCGAGGATCGCCACCTCCCTGCGAGGGCCCAGGCCGAACTCAAGGGCGGACAGCCATTGGGCATGCATGGAGGGGAACCCGGAAGCCCGATCCAGCACGGCGCAAAGCGCCTGTTCCGCCTCTTCGGCGTATCTCTTTTCTCCCGTGTATGCCCCGAGCTCCAGCAGCACGGTGGCGGCCATGGCGCTTCCGGAGGGAATCGCGTTGTCCGCGAGGTCCTTCGGCCGGCAGATGAGCTCCTCGTGGTCGTCGCTCGTGTCGAAGAACCCGCCGGAAGGGTCGGAGAAGCGCGACAGGATCGTGTCGGCCAACTCCCGCGCGGCGACGAAGCAGCCGGTGTCGAAGGTCGTCTGGTAGAGGGCGAGCAGGCCGTGGGCCAGGTTCGCGTAATCCTCGAGGTACCCGTTCAGCCGCGCTTCCCCCTCCTTCCAGGAACGGAGGACACGCCCATCGGGTCCGCGGAGGTTCCGGAGGAGAAAAGCCGCGTTTTTCTCCGCCGCTTTCCGGTAATCCGTGCGGTTCCATGCCCGCGCCGCTTCGGCGAACGATGCGAGCATCAGTCCATTCCACCCCGCAAGAATCTTCTCGTCACGGGCGGGCCGCTCGCGCCTCTCGCGGACCTCGAGCAGCTTCCTTCGGTTTTCCTCGAGCCTGGCCCCGACTTCCTCCGGGGGAAGCCCGTGCCGCCGGGCAAGCTCCTCCGTCCCGCATGCCGCGAGAAGGACATTCTTTCCCTCGAAGTTTCCTCCGGGGCTCATTCCATAAGCGTCCGCGAAGAGCATTCCATCGTGCCCGAGGGCCGCCCGGACCTCCTCGATCGACCACACGTAGAACCTTCCCTCGCGCCCTTCGGAATCCGCGTCCTGGGACGAGAAGAACCCCCCGGCGGGATGGGTCATTTCACGGAGGACGTAATCGAGCGTACGTTCCGCGATGCCGCGGTAGAGTCCGTTTCCGGTGATCTGCCATGCGTGGAGATACGTGCGCGCGAGCTGGGCGTTGTCGTAGAGCATCTTCTCGAAGTGCGGGATCCTCCAGGACTCGTCCACGCAATATCGGTGAAACCCGCCTCCCAGGTGGTCGAAGAGGCCGCCACGCGCCATCGCGTCCAGCGTGCGTGCGATCATGGCGAGGATCCCGGAATCCCCCGTCCGGGCGTGGGCGCGCATCAGGAACTCCAGGGGCATGGGCTGGGGAAATTTCGGGGCCCCCCCGAAGCCTCCCCGGGCCGGATCGAATGTTTCCTGAAGGCCACGGAGGGCCTGCGCAAGGAAGCGGGAGTCCATCGCCGGGGGGCCGACCGAAGCCCGGGAGTTTTCCCGGATGGACTCCGTGATCCGGCTCCCGCATTCGAGCACCCAGCCCCTCCTGTTCCTCCAAACCTCGGCAACAGCCCGCAATACCTCGTTGAAGGAGGGCATCCCGAATTTCGGGACGTCGGGGAAGTACGTCCCCCCGTAAAAAGGCTTCCCGTCCGGGGTGAGGAATACGCTCATCGGCCAGCCCCCGCGTCCGGTCATGGCAACCACCGCGCCCATGTAGATCCCGTCGAGGTCGGGCCGCTCCTCGCGGTCCACCTTCACCGGGACGAAGTGCGTGTTGAGAAACCGGGCCGTGTCTTCGTCCTCGAAGGACTCGCGCTCCATGACGTGGCACCAGTGGCAGGCAGCGTACCCGATGCTGGCAAAAACCGGTTTTCCCTCCACGCGCGCTTTCTCCAGCGCTTCGGCTCCCCAGGGATACCAGTCCACCGGGTTATAGGCGTGCTGCCTCAGGTAGGGGCTCGTCTCATGGATCAGGCGGTTCGGCTCGGATCGCCGCATCTCAAGTACCCCGTGCCGAGGACTTTCGCCATAGGATTCTTCAATTATACCCCAATGTCTTATCCGGTACCGGCCGGCCCGGAATATCCCGGAGACCTTTACGCATTCCTTGAGAGGAAAGTTTTTTCCATTTTTACCGATAAGTACTCTCATGAATGGTGTTCCCATCGAATCCCTCTATCCCGTCCTCGAGGATATCGGGGATCAGGCAATCCTGATAACTGTTCCTGACATGGTGATCGTCCACGCGAACCGGGATTACCTGTCTGCCGTGGGCATGACCCTGGAGGACGCGCGCGGGCGTCACTGCTACGCGGTCAGTCACCACTCGACCCGCCCCTGCGATCTCGACGGCCACGACTGCCCGGTCAGGGACGCGATGAAAACCGGAAAGGTTTCCCACGCGGTCCACCTGCACGACGAGAAGGGCGGCGCGCAGAAACTCGTCGAGGTGACCGCCCGCCCGATCCGGAATGAGACCGGGGAAATCGCTTTCGTGGTGGAGATCATCAAGGGGAGCGACGAGCAGAGAAGGCTGCACGAAGACCTGAAGCGGAAGACCGGATTCCTCGAGAAGATCCTGCAGACCTGCCCCGAGGGGATCATCGGAAACGACCGGCGGGGGAACGTCTTCCTCTTCAACGCCGGGGCGGAGAAAATCTTCGGGTACTCCCGCAACGAAGTGATCGGAAAAATTCATGCGAGGGACCTGTATCCCCCCGGGGAGGCTCGCAATGTGAAGAACTGGATCTATTCCGAGGAATACGGCGGCCGGTGGCGCCTGGTGGATTACGAGACGGAGGTCGTGAACAAGGACGGGAAGAAGATCCCGATCCGCCTTTGCGGCACGATCCTTCACGAGGACGGAGAGGAGACGGGCACCGTCGGTTTCTTCACGGACATCACGGAGCGGAAAGCGCTGCAGGAGCGGTTCCTGGAGTCGGAGGAGAAGTTTCGCGGCATCTTCGAGACGGCCCACGACGCGATGGTCAGCCTCGGGGAGGACGGAAGGATCCTCCTGGCCAACCGGTCCGCCGAGGAACTGACGGAGTACGACGGCGGGGAGATCACGGGAATGCATTTCGGGGATCTTTTCCCGGCGAAGTACCGCGCCTACTGTGACGAGATCCTTGCATACGTATCTTCCCGGGTGCCGGGCAGGCCGTGCAACATCATGGAGCTTTCGATCCTCCGGAAGCGGGGAAGTGAGGTTCCCGTCCAGATGTCGCTCGCCGACAAGGGGGGCAAGGGGAAGAAGATCCTGACCGCGATCATCCGGGACATTTCCGAGCGGAAAGCCATGGAGGAGGAGCTTCGGCTTCTTTCCATCACGGACAGCCTCACCCGCCTCTACAACCGGCGGCATTTCCACTCTCTTGCCGTGAAGGAGATGGAGAGGGCGAGGCGGAGCAAGGGACACTTCGCGCTGCTCCTCATCGACGTGGACAACTTCAAGAAGTACAACGATACCTACGGCCACGCGGAGGGGGACGTCGTCCTCCGGTCGCTCGGCGAACTCATCATGAAATCCTTCCGGGCGATGGACTCGGGATTCCGGTTCGGCGGAGAGGAGTTCTCGGTCCTTCTGACCGATACGACGGCCGAGCAGGCGATGATCCCTGCCGAGAGGCTCCGCAGGAGGTTCTCGGAGATGGAATTCCTGCCGGTTCCGGGAGGGGACCCGGTCCGTGTGACGATCTCGATCGGGATCTCCGAATATCTAGAGGGATACACCCTGGACGACCTGACCCGTTTCGCCGACCTGGCGATGTATGCCGCCAAGAACAACGGCAGGAACCGGACCCGGAGCTACGAAGGAGTGCCCGGACCGGAGCGGTAGGCGCCCTCGCCTTCCTTCGATTATCCGACGATGCCGTCCCGGGGAAACGCTCCGTGATGCAATTCACGAATCCGGACAGGGGATTTCAATCTCCAAAAATGAACGGAGGAGCGAGGTAAGGTATATTCATCACGTAGTGGCATTCCGATCGAGTTTTCGCGAGGGGGGACCATGACATCCAGGCCGGTTTGCATCTTCCTTCTGACGATACTTCTGCTGGCGGGGTGCGCGGCGCCGGGCAAGGCGACGAAGGGGAGCTATGACATGCCTTATCCCCCTTCGGGGCCGCCGAAGGCGGAGGAGATCTACCACGTTCCCACCGGCC
>CAYILU010000067.1:0-3422 GCA_964364235.1 uncultured bacterium
TAGTCGTACCAGTTGAAGACGCGCACCGAGTAGGGGCAGTTGTGCGCGCAGTACCGCGTGCCGATGCACCGGTTGTACACCATTGCGTTTAGCCCGTCCTCGTTGTGGTAGGTCGCGTAGACGGGGCACACGATCTCGCACGGGGCGCGCTCGCAGTGCATGCAGGGGACGGGCAGGTAGACGGCCCGCGCCGAAGGGCTGTCCTCCTCCCAGTAGCGGTTCACCCGGATCCAGTGCATCAGGCGCCCCTTCGCCGCCTCCTCCTCGCCGACGACGGGGATGTTGTTTTCCGCGCTGCAGGCGACCACGCACGCCCCGCAGCCGGTGCAGCGGTCCAGGTCGATCGCCATCGCCCACCGGTGCTTCATGCGATGCGGCCCTCCTGCGTGCTCACATCACGTTGCCGATCTTCCACTGGCCCTCCGGGTGCGCGGTCCGCACCAGCCGACCCCCGATCTTCGCCCGGGTCAGGGATACCCGCGTGCTCTGCCAGGCGGGGCCCCTCGCGACGCTCTCCTCCAGCGCGGGCAGGATCGAAAACGGGTTCCCGCCGCGGTCCCTCGCGTCCTTTCCGTAGTGGCTGTGCCCCTGGCCCAGCGGCATCGCGGCCACGCCGGGAGCGACGCCGGGATGAAGGGAGACGAAGGCCTCCAGGCTGCCCGAGGGCGAGGCGACGATCACGCCGTCACCGTCGGAAAGCCCCAGCTCTTTCGCGGTTCCCGGGCTGATCTCCACCCAGTTCCGCCAGACGGCGGTGGAGACGGGGTCCGGAAGCTCCTGCAGCCAGGGGAGGTTCGCCCCGCGGCCGTCGTAGTGGGAGGTGGAGGGGTAGACGTGGAAAACCAGCGGGTATTTTGCCGCCTCTCCCTCGAACGAAGCCTCGGCCACCTTCGGGAGGGCGGGTCCGGATGCCCTGGCCGTGGCGCGGGAGGGTCCGGGCGCGAGGGAGAAGAAACCTCCTTCCCTCAATGCGTCCTCCCACGGCTTGCCGGTTCCGCGGTAGGCCTCCTCCAGGCATTCGCGAAAGCTCCCCCACGGGAGCGCCCGCTGCATCTCTCCGCCCAGTTCCTTCGCGGCCGCGAGGAGGACGTCGGCCATCGACCGGGTGTCGTGGAACGCGTTCACGACAGGCTGGGACAGCGTGACGGCTTCCCCGGAATGGCCCGCGGGCGCGATATCGTCCCCCCAGTCCTCGAGGAAGGTGGGAACGGGAAGAACCAGGTCGGAAAGGAAGGAGGTTTCGTCCAGGAAGGAGGCGAAGGACACGATGAACGGCACGGCAAGAAGCGCTTCCCGGAATTTCAGGGCGGCGGGAAGCGTGAAGGCCGGGTTGGTCGACCCCGACAGGAGCGCCATCCGGAACCCCCCTGACCGCATCTTCCCGACGGCCCTCCGGACAGCCGGATACCCGCTTTCGGGAGGCGGCGCGAAAAGCCCCGCTTCGGCCCCGTACCGCGTGAAGGCTGCGACCCGGTTCGGGAAGGAGAGGCCACCCGGCATCCCGACGTTTCCCGCGAGGACGTTTAAAAGAGCGACGCAGGCCAGGTTGAACGTTCCGTTGGTGCACCCGGCCGCACCGTTCCCCGCCATCGCCAGTCCCGGCTGGTTCCCCGCGAACTCGCGTGCAACGTAGGCAAGGACCCGGGGGGGGGCACCGGTCTTCTTCGCCACGACTTCCGGCGTGAACTCCTTCAGCCCCTCGTTCCAGAGTGCGGACGCCCCGATTGCCTGCGCGGTCAGCTTCTCCTTGACCAGAACGTGGGCGATCCCCAGCGCGGCTACCCCATCGGTGCCGGGGGCGATCGGCAGGAAGAGGTCCGCGCTTGCGGCGGTCATCGACAGCCGGGGGCCCAGGTGGACGAACTTCCCGCGGACTGTGGCCCGGTCCTGGCGCATCGCCCCGTAGGCCCGGGCGTAGTGGACCGGGGAGCCCCACGTCTCGAGAAAATCGCCGCTGAAAGAAAGCAGGTACCGGGTCCGGGCGATGTCGATCTCCGGCACGTCGCGCACCCCGAAAACCGCCTCGTTGGCGGCCAGGAACGCGTCCTGGCCGAACGGGTCCCAGGCGACACGGTCCGGCGAGCCGAAGGCCCGCATGAAACGTGCAGCGACAAGGTTCCGGTGCCCCCGCATCGGCTCGGTGAGCAGGAGAAGGGGAGTCGGGGTCTTCCCCCTGATTTTTTTCATCTCGCCCAGGAGCAGGGAGAGAGCCTCTTCCCAGGAGATCTCCCGGAACCTGCCCGATCCCCGCGGTCCGGTAAGCGCAAACGGGCGGGCAAGGCGCTCGGGATGGTAGAGGGACTGGAGGGCCGCCTGTCCCCGGGCGCACAGCTTCCCCCGGTTGACGGGGTGGAGCGGATTCCCCTCGATCTTCTTCGCCCGCCCCTCGGAGACGCGGACGACGATGCCGCACCCCGCCGGGCACTGCCGGCACTCCGACGCGTACCAGAGCGCCTCTCCCAAGGTGTGGTTTTCCGGGGGAATGACGAAGGGGATGATTTTCTTCGGGATCTTATCGCAGCCGCCGAACAGGGCGGCGAAGGCCGTCGCCCCGCCAAGCTTCAGGAAGTTTCTCCGGTCGAGCATCCCCTTATCCTTTCAGACGTGGCACGTCCAGCAGTCGATGGAGACCCCGCGCTTCCGGTGACAGTCCATGCACCAGCCCATCGTGAATTCGCGCTGCTGGACCGCCACGTCCATCTTGTCGATCCCGGGGTGGCAGGTGAGGCACGGGACCCCCGCGTTGACCATCCGCTTGTGCGGGAAGTAGGTGTGGTCCGGCAGCTCCGTCACCCGGTTCCAGGGGATCGGTTTCTTCTCCTTCCAGTACTGCGCGATCTTCTTGATTTCCGGGTGGTCCACGGCGATTACCCGGTGGCAGATCATGCACTTCTCGACGGAAGGGATCCCGGCGGAGGCGGATTTTGTCGCTTCGGTGTGGCAGAAGCGACAGTCGATCTTGTAGGACGACACGTGGACCTTGTGGCTGTAAAGGATCGGCTGGGAGGTCCGGGCGCGCGCGGCGACGGAAGCGCCGAACAGAAGGAGGACGAGCAGGGAAGCGACGATGGTGGCCTTCGGACCCGGACGTAGCATCGGCCCTCTTTCCGTTCCCGGGGATTTGCTGCCGCCGCGATTTTTTATTTTATCCCGGAAGATACTTTCTGCACGCCTCAATATTTACCACGTGCGCCTCCCGCATGTCGGCGAAAAACGCCTTCTCCTCCCCTGTCATCTCCGCCTGCGGGATTTCGTCGATCTTCCGGACGACCCACGACTGCCCCTTGACGAGGAGCGCCAGGCGCTCGCCTTCTCCCGCGAGGGCGAGGACCTTGTCGGCGAATGCCCCGACCTGCATGCCGGGAGTGGCCCCGCGCGCCGCGATGAGCCGGAAGAGCCCCGCGCAGAACCGTCCCTCGTCG
>CAYILU010000067.1:3522-7472 GCA_964364235.1 uncultured bacterium
CCCGCGGCGCGGTTAAGCTCCGCGAGGATCGCCTTCTCGTTCACGTTGTGCATCATCGCGCTCTGCCTGATGTTCTCGGTCGCCTGCCCCGGGCAGGAGAAGCACCCCTCCCCGTAATACCTCTTGAACACCTTCACCGTCTCGGGATAGACCGCCAGGATGTCGCCGAGGATGTTCTCGGACCGGATCGGCTCCCCCCGGGAGAGGCTCCCCTTCTTCCCGCGCGCCGCCGCTGCCCCGGCCGCGGCCGGGGGCGCTTCACCACCCCCCGCCGCGATCAGGCGCAGGACCATCGGCTCGAGGTCGACGTTGTGCCGCTGGCACGCCATCCGCAGGGTGATGGGGATCTGCTTGACCTGCTCCCGGTGCTCCGGGTTGGCGAGGGAGGCGAACCCGTTGGCGACGAACACCTCCACCGTCTCCGGCCAGCGCGTGAGGATCTCCCCCACCCGCATGTCCGGGTGGATGTCCATGCGCTCCGCGGGGGGCCGTTGCCCCTCGCGGATCCCCGCCGGGGAGGGCTTCTCCTCCTCCGTCTCCTCCTCCCGGGGCGGCGCGATCAGCATCGTCGCCCCCAGGTTGACGGCGAACATCGCGGCGGAGATCACCGAGAGCCCCGCGAACAGGACGAACCCGGTCGATGGGAGCGAAGGGGAGGTGGCCACCATGCCGATCAGCCCGATGTTGGCCAGGTAGAAGTGGATGGGAACCCACGACGGCCAGCGCAGCGTCCGGCCGTTGAACCGGGGGAGGATGAAGTACCCCACCCCGTAGATCATCATCGACATGAAGCCGAGCAGGTTGAAGTGGACGTGGGCGAACCTCGCCCAGGGCGCCGTGTCGGTCGAACCCATCCAGATTCCCAGCACCGAGGCCAGGAGGAAGTAGAAAAGCGCCGCGACGACAAAACCCTTGGTGTGGCGATCCATGTTACACCCTCGCCTTCGCCGGCCGTATGGTCAGCAGGTCCGTTACGGTGGTGAGTACCCCCGCGAGGAAGGCGAGCCCCATGAAGAACACGGCCCCCATCCACAGCCGCATGTAGGACTGGGCCGTCATGAATCCCATCCCCATGGCCCTTTCCACGTAGGACTGAAGGACGCCCGCCACGCCGAAGAACAGCCCCATCAACATCATCGCGACGGACATGATCCAGAACCCGTACTTCCCGCGGCTGTCGTCGTAGATCTCGATCCCCTTGAGCTTCGGCATCGCGTAGTAGAAGGTCATGAGGTTCAAAAGCGCGTACGCGCCGAAGAACGCCAGGTGCCCGTGGGACACGGTGACCTGCGACCCGTGCGTGTAGTAGTTGATCTGCGGCAGCGTGTGCAGGAACCCGAACACCCCCGCCCCGATCATGTGGTAGATCGCACAGCCCACCGCGTAGGTCCAGGTGAGGGGGTTGAGGATCTTCGTTTGTCGCTTTTTGACGTGCATCATCGTGTCGATGAGCATCAGGAGGATCGGCAACGGCTCGAGGGCGGAGAAGATCCCGCCGATCCAGAGCCAGTACCGCGGGGCGCCGATCCAGTAGTAGTGGTGCCCGGTGCCCGCGAGCCCCGTGAACATGAAGAGGCCGATCTCCACGTAGAGCCACTTCTCCACGACCTGCCGCTCGACCCCGGTGAGCTTCATGAGGATGAACGCGAAGATGGCCGCCGTGACGAGCTCCCAGGCCCCTTCCACCCAGAGGTGGATCACCCACCACCAGTAGTACCAGTCGATCACCAGGTTCTTGTAGAAAGGCATTCCGAACAGGTAGAGGAGGGCAAGGAAGACGAGCCCCCCCAGGAGCGTCCCCTGGATGGCGGTCCACCGGTTCGCCTTGATCATCGTCATCGCGACGTTGAACAGGAAGAGCAGCGCCCCGACCACCACGACGAAGTCGAGGGGCTGCGGGATCTCCAGGAGCGGCCGCCCCTGGGTCCAGCCGAAGAAGAAGCCGACCAGCGCGACCACGCCGGTCACCAGGAGGGCGATCAGCTGGAACCAGGCGATCTTTTCGGAGTAGATCTCCGATTTCGTCTCCTCCGGGACGATGTAGTACGTCCCGCCCATGAACCCCAGGAGCATCCACAGAACGAGGAGGTTGGTGTGCATCGCCCGCGCCGTGGCGAAGGAGAAAACGTTGACGATCGACTGGGGTACCGTCCATGTATAACTGAAGGCGAGGTACAGCCCCAGGAATATCTGGAGCACGAACAGCGGGAGCGCGGCGGCGAAGTACCAGTACGCTATCTTCTGGGATCGGTATTCCATCGGTCCCTCCTTATTTCAGGCTCGAGAGGAATTTGGCGACTTCTTCGAGCTCCCGGGCGGTGAGCTCCTTCTGCGGCGGCATCATCGCTTTCGGGTTGGCGCCCTTGGGATCCTGGACGTAGTGCTCGATCCGCTCCAACGAGAGCTTGCGGCCGACCGTGTCCAGGGCCGGGCCGAACGTCCCCCCCGTCCCGTGCAGCGAGTGGCAGTTCATGCACCCCTTCGTCTGGAAGACCGCGGCTCCCGGCGTCACGCCCACCGATGCGACCATGGCCTGCTCCCCGCGGCTCAGGCGTTTCCTGCTGTCCTGCGGCGGCCAGTCGTTGTTGTTGATCTCCCCGACCCACCGGAAGAAGGCGATCATGTCCGCGGTCTCGGCGTCCGTTACGTGCAGGTTCGGCATCTTCCTCCACGAGTTGGCGAACGCCTTCTCCGGGTCCTTGATCCGGAAGCGTATTCCGTCCTCCCCGATCCGCCGCACCACCCGGGTCAGGTCGGGTCCGTAGTAGGCGCCGAACCCCAGGATCGTGTGGCAGTCGTTGCAGTTGTACTTCTGAAAGGCGCGTTTCCCGGCCACGACGCTTTCGGACAGCTTGTCCGCGTTCGACAGGACGGCCACCTGCCTGTGGGTGTCCCACGTGGCCCACAGGAACACGGCCGCCGAGGAGATCGTTCCCAGCAGGAAAATCCAGAAGGCGATCTTTTTCGTCATCCCTCAAGCCTCCTTTTCATGTCGGGTTTGTGTCGACCGGTCCATCGTTTCCCCCTTCCCTTCGGGGCGGGTTCCCCGGAGAGTGGAGTCAGGGTAGGACGGTTCGTGGCGTTCGCGCCTTGATGTACGTCAAGCGCAGGAAAAGACCCGCAAATCCCTTTGAGAGTGGCGGGATCACGGATATTATGCCGTATATCGCCTCGGAGGGGACCCATGCAGAAGCTGATCGCGGGCATCCACAGGTTCCGGAAGCGGTACAGGAGCGAGCACTGGGAGCTCTTCGAGCGGCTGGCCTTGCACGGGCAGCAGCCCGAAGCGCTGTTCATCACATGCTGCGACTCGCGGGTGGACCCGGTGGTGATCGTCCACGGACAGCCGGGAGACCTCTTCATCGTCAAGAACGTGGGGAACTTCGTCCCGCCATACTCGGAGGATCCCCTCGACGGCACGGGGGTAGCGGCCGCGGTGGAGTACGCCGTGGAGCATCTCCACGTGCGCGACATCGTCATCTGCGGACATTCGGACTGCGGGGCGATGAAGGCGCTGTACAAGGACCGGTCGCACTTCGCCGACACGCCGCACATCGTGGAGTGGCTCAAGCACGGCGACAGGACGATCGAGGTGGTCGGGAAGAATTACCCCGAGCGGTCCCGGGAGGAACGGCTGATGATCACCTCCGAGGAGAACGTCCTCGTGCAGACGGAGAACCTGCGCACCTATCCCGTAGTCCAGAAGGCGGCAAAGGACGGGAAGCTGCACGTCCACGCGTGGTTCTTCGAGATCGGGGAGGGGCAGGTCTACACCTATAACCCGGAAAGGGAGCAGTTCGAGCCGATCCTCTCGGAGGGAGCGTAGCCGCCGCGGCGAGGGGCATCTCCGGGAAACCGCCCCTGTTTGCAGGGAATCTCATGTTTCGGCGAAACGGATCTGCCGGGGAGGCAAGCGATGGCTGAGTTCCGCGTGGAGAAGGACTCGATGG
>CAYILU010000068.1:0-3043 GCA_964364235.1 uncultured bacterium
GAGTCGCCCGATGAGGCTCGGCGATCACGCCATCGCCCTCCCGGCCTCGTCGCCGCCTGACGCCCTCCACAAGGTCGGGCTTTTCCTCGCTACTCGCTCGGCGGCGGCTCCGGTTCAAATCCCCATGATCGGCAATGGTTGTGGGATGAAACTTGGTTGTGGTGCCGAAGGGGGGATTTGAACCCCCACGTGGTTGCCCACACTAGACCCTGAATCTAGCGCGTCTGCCAGTTCCGCCACTTCGGCACTCGATTCGCGGAAATAGGATTATAGCAAAGCCCGCACCGCAGGCAACACGGAAAGTGGCCCGCGTCGAGAGATTGACGCGTTCCGCGTTCGCCCGCAAAAAGGTAGGATGAAAGAGGAAAAAACCTGCGGACGACGATAGGACCGGGCGCGAAGGGCAACGAACCGTTCAAGGAGCGGAAGGGCATCGATTGAGAAACAGGGAGTACTGGGAAGACTGGCTCAAGCGGAACGCGGAATCCCTCCGCCGGAAGGTTTCCAACGTTCGGGACTGGTACAGGCTCGCGGGCGTCTCCAAGGGCGAGCGGAGGCTTTTCCGGGCAGCGTTGAAAAACGTCGGAGAAGGGTACGGGAAGAAGCGGAAGGGGAAGTTCGCGCGCGAGCGGGCGCAGCAGGAAACCCCCACGCGGGGCACGCCGTACGGCGCCCCTCCCCGCGGGGGGGGAGCGGTGCGCGGCGGCACCCTTCGGGAAGGGCGCCTGCGGTTCACGAGGGAGGGGAGGCCTCTCGTGATCCCCGATGCCCACGGCGAGCCGGCGATCCGCATCCCGGGGGACGCTCTCTCCGGCGCCTGGCCGAAGGACCGCGTCCGCGTGCTCCTTACACGCGGGAGGGGCGGCGCCCCTCCACATGGGAGGATCGTACAGGTTTTGGAACGGGGGATCCGCACGTTCGTCGGACGCTTCACCTCGATCGGCGAACGCACCTTCGTCCGCTTCCGGGACCGGGAGTCGGACCTCCACCTCCCGGCAATGGTTCCCCCATCCGTCAACCCGGCCCCCGGGGATCTGGTCCTCGCGGAGATCACCGAATATCCGGGCAAGGGGCAGGAGGGAAGGGCGCGGATTCTGCGGGTCCTCGGGAAAGAGCATACGATGGAGACGATCTTCCTCGCCGTCGCTTCCTCCAGGGAGGTTCCGCTTGCATTCCCGGATGCCGCGACCAGGGAAGCGCGGCAAATTCCCAAGGCGGTCCGTTTCACCGCGCGGCCGGAGCGAGGGAAAGGGCCGCCGGAAACCCTCGAGCGCGTCGACCGGAGGGATCTCCAGTTCGTCACGATCGACGGCGAGGACGCCAGGGATTTCGACGACGCCGTCTGCCTTGTGCAGGAGCGAGGCCGCAGCCGTCTTCTCGTCGCCATCGCCGACGTCTCCCACTACGTGCCGGTTGGGGCGGAGATCGACCGGGACGCCTGCGCCCGGGGCACCAGCGTCTACTTCCCCGACCGTGCCGTCCCGATGCTCCCGCCGGAGCTTTCGGAAGGGGTGTGCAGCCTGAAGCCGGGGGTAAACCGCTTCGCGATGACCGTGGACATCACGCTTGACCCGCAGTGCCGCCCCGGTCGCCCGTCCTTTTACCCCTCGGTGATCCGCAGCCGGGCCCGTCTCACGTACGACGAGGTGCACGGGTTTCTTGCCGGCACGGCGGGGCGCGCCGGGAAAGGGAAGATCACGACCGGGATCGGAAAGATGCTGCGGCAGATGGAGATCGTGGCCGGCCGGCTCACCCTTGCCCGCGCGGACCGCGGGGCGCTCGACTTCGACCTTCCCGAAGCGAGGATCGTCGTGGAAGATGGCCTCCCGGTGAACGTGGTGGCGTACCCGCGCTGGGAATCCCACCGTCTTATCGAGGAGTTCATGCTGCTCGCCAACACGGCGGTCGCGGAGTTCCTCTCGGGGAAGGAGGTCCCGTTCCTTTCCCGCATCCACGAGGCGCCCGCCGAGGACCGGATGGAGGATTTCGAGGACGCCGCATCCCGGCTCCTCCGGCGGGCGAGGGTCACCGATCGCCGCGACATCTCCTCCCGGCTCCAGGCGTGGGCGGCCGCGGCGCGCGGCGGGAAATTCGAGAAGCACATCAACATGCTGCTGCTGAGAAGCCTGATGCTCGCCCGCTACGGGCCGGAACAGCTGGGACATTTCGGTCTTGCGCTCTCCCAGTACACCCACTTCACGTCGCCGATCCGCCGTTACCCCGACCTGATCGTCCACCGGGTGCTCAAAGCGGCGCTCGGGGACAAGAGCCTGTCTGCCTGCGTATTGATGCTCAGGGAAAAGGGTGCGGAGATCGGCCAGCGCCTGAGCGGCCGCGAACGGGCCGCCATGGACGCGGAACGGGATGTCTTGCAGCGGGCGAAAGCGCTCTATCTCTCGAAGAGGGTCGGGGAGATCTTCACCGGGGTGATCTCCACGATCGTGGGGTTCGGATTTTTCGTCGAGCTCGCGGAGTGCTTCGCGGAAGGGTTTGTCCACATTTCCTCCCTGCGGGACGATGAGTACCGGTATTCCGCGGAAACGGGAGAGTGGTGCGGCCTTGTCCGGAAGACGCGGTTCTCCCTGGGGGACCGGCTGCGGGTCAGGCTCCGGCGGGCCGACGTCGACCGCGGCGAGATCGACCTCCTTTTGATTGAAAAACTTCCGGATTCCCTCTAAAATGGTGAGCGATCAGGGAGGTCCCATGGGGAAAAAGATTCTTCTTGCCGAAGACAGCCTGACGATCCGGAAGGTGTTCGAGCTCGCTTTAGCCCAGACGGACATCGCCCTGACGACGGTCGACAACGGGAGCGACGCCGTACGGCTCGCTGAGGAAACATCGCCCGACCTCGTCGTCGCCGACGTGACCCTGCCGGGCAAGGACGGCTTCCATGTGGCGGAAGGGCTTCGCGCTTCCGAAAAGATGAAGTCGTGCCCCGTCCTCATCCTTTCGGGATCGATCTCCCCCTTCGACGAGGAAAGGTTCAAAAAGTGCGGCGCCGCCGGCGTTCTCTTCAAGCCTTTCGAGTCGCAGGAGATGCTCG
>CAYILU010000068.1:3143-7467 GCA_964364235.1 uncultured bacterium
AAGTGCGGCGCCGCCGGCGTTCTCTTCAAGCCTTTCGAGTCGCAGGAGATGCTCGAAAAGGTGCAGGAGCTCCTGAGGGGACAGGAAGAAATCGTTCACGCGGAAAAAGGGGAGGAGGCTCCGGCCGCCGATGAGCCCTGGGACTTCAGCGACGTCCTCGACGAGGTGACCCGCGAGAGCGGGAAGGCCGCCGCGGCCGTGGTTTCCCCGAGGGGCGAGGACCTCCTGCCCGGCGCCTCGTTCCACCCGGCAAGGGCGGAGGGAGGGCTGTCCCTGGGGGAATTCGATGTTTCCCTGGAAGAGATCGATGAGGCCCCCGAAAAGGTTCCCGAAGCGATTCCCGAAGAGCCGGCTCCCCTGGTCGTTTCCCACATCGAAGGGGACCTGTTCACCGATGCTCCGCAAGCCGTGACCGACCTTCCCCCATCGATCGAGGTGGTCGAGGAGATCGAGGAGATCGAGGATCTGGAGGAAGTGGAAGCCTTGCTGAAGGAAATGGACACGGCGGAACCAGGCGTCCCCGCGTCGCCGCTCCTTGCCCCTTCGGCGTCCGTGGCCCCCGCGGCGCCGCCGCCGTCTGCCCCTGCGGAGACACCACCCGCGGCGCCTCTTCCCGCCGGGATGGATAGCGTGCTTCGGGAGCAGTTCGCCGCGCGGGCGAACGAGATCTTCGAGAAAGTGGCGGCGGAGACCGTGGAGAAGGTGCTCTGGGAAACCATGGAACGCTTTTCCGCGGAGCTCTCCGCGAAGATCCGGGAGTCCATCGAGGCCGTGGCGTGGGAAGTCATCCCCTCCACCGCGGAGGCGCTGATCCGCGAGGAGATCGCCCGGATCCGCGAGCAGACCGGGAAAAAAACTCCCTGAGAATGGCCGGTCAGGAGCAGGACAAGGCCTACGACCCGAAAGGGTTGGAGGAGAAGTGGTATGCCAGCTGGGTCGGGCAGGGGCTTTTCCACGCCGACCCTTCCCGGCCCGGGGACCCGTATTCGATCGTGATCCCCCCGCCCAACGTCACCGGTTCCCTGCACATGGGTCACGCCCTGAACATCACGCTTCAGGATGTGCTCATCCGCTATAACATGATGTTAGGGCGGAACGCCCTGTGGCTGCCGGGGACCGACCACGCCGGCATCGCGACCCAGAACGTGGTGGAGCGGCTCCTCGCGATGGAAGGGATCAGTCGCCAGGACCTGGGGCGGGAGGCATTCGTCTCCCGGGTGTGGAAGTGGAAGGAGGAGAGCGGAGGGGCCATCCTCCGGCAGCTGAAGCGCCTGGGCGCCTCCTGCGACTGGGAGCGGGAACGGTTCACGATGGACGAGGGGCTGTCGCTCGCCGTGCGCGAGGCCTTCGTGCGCCTGTACCGGAAAGGCTTGATCTACCGCGGGCGCTACATCATCAACTGGTGCCCCCGTTGCCACACGGCCCTCTCCGATCTCGAAGTGGCCTACGAGGAGACCAGGGGCTCGCTCTACCACATCCGGTACCCGGAGCTTTCCGGCCGCCGCAGCGTGGTGGTCGCGACGACGCGCCCCGAGACGATGCTGGGGGACACCGCCGTCGCCGTGAACCCCGCGGACGAGCGGTTCGCGGGCCGCGTCGGGGCGACGCTGCGCCTCCCGCTCATGAACCGCCCCATCCCCCTGATCTCCGACGAGATGGTCGACCGGGGATTCGGGAGCGGCGCCGTGAAGATCACCCCCGCCCACGATGCGAACGACTTCGAGGTGGCGAGGCGCCACGAGCTCCCTTCCGTCCGGGTCATCGACGAGGCCGGGAAGATGACCGCGGAGGCGGGGGCCTTCGCGGGGATGGACCGGTTCGCCTGCAGGGATGCCGTGGTCGAAAAGCTTCAGGCCGAAGGTCTCCTGGAGAAGGTGGAGCCGTACCTCCACAACGTCGGCCACTGCTACCGGTGCCGGACGGTGGTGGAGCCCTCCGAGAGCATCCAGTGGTTCGTCAGGACGAAGCCGCTCGCCGAGCCGGCCATCCGCGCCGTGAAGGCCGGGGAGACCCGCATCACCCCGATCCAGTGGGAGCGGACCTACTTCGACTGGATGGAGAACATCCGCGACTGGTGCATCTCCCGGCAGATCTGGTGGGGTCACCGGATCCCCGCATGGCACTGCGCCGACTGCGGGCAGACGACGGTCGAGGTGGAGGCCCCGGACCGCTGCGTCCCCTGCGGCTCCAAAAATCTCCGGCAGGAGGAGGACGTCCTCGACACCTGGTTTTCCTCGGCACTGTGGCCCTTCTCGACGCTGGGGTGGCCCGGAAAGACCGCGGACCTCGCGCGCTACTATCCCACCTCCGCGCTCGTCACGGGGTTCGACATCCTCTTCTTCTGGGTGGCGAGGATGATGATGATGGGGATCGAGTTCACCGGGAAGGCGCCTTTCCGGGACGTGGTCATCCACGCGCTCGTCCGGGACGCCAAGGGCGAAAAGATGAGCAAGACCCGCGGGAACGTCATTGACCCGCTCGAGGTGATGGACCGGTTCGGGACCGACGCCTTCCGGTTCACCCTGGTGGCGCTGGCGGCGCAGGGGCGGGACGTCCGGATGTCCGACGACCGCGTGGAAGGGTACCGCAACTTCATGAACAAGATCTTCCAGGCCGGCAGGTTCGTGCGGATGCACGTGGATGAGCAGACCCCCCGGGAGCTTCCGGACGACCTGTCGGTGGCGGACCGCTGGATACTCTCCCGTCTCCAGCGCGTGATCGACGGGGTCCGCAGGGGGATCGAGGAGTACCGTTTCAACGACGCGGGCTCGGCGTTCTACCAGTTCACCTGGCACGAGTTCTGCGACTGGTACGTGGAGATGATCAAGCCGTCCCTCTTCCCGGAGGCCGACCCGGGAGTGCGGACCGGGCAGCGCGCGGTCCTGCTCCACGTGTTCGAGACGCTGATCGCGCTGGGACAGCCGTTCATCCCCTTCATCACGGAGGAGATCTGGCAGTCGCTCCCCGGCAAGAGGGAAAGCGTCCTCCGGAGGCCCTACCCGGCGGCGGACGCCGGGAAGATCGACGTCGACGTCGAGGAGGACATGGGACGCCTCATGGAGGTCATCCGCTCGGTCCGCAATATCCGCAGCGAGCTGAACATACCCCCGGGGAAGAAGGTGGAGATTCGCCTCAAGGGCCCGGTGGAGGAGTTGTCCTTCCTGCGGGAACACGAGGAGATCCTGCGCCGACTGGCGCGCGCCACGAAGGTGGCATATATGTATCCCGGGTACATCCCGGTCCAGGATGCGACCGCCGTGGTGAACGACATCGAGGTGTGCCTGCCCCTCGCGGGGCTCATCGATTTCGACCAGGAGGCCAGGCGCCTGCGCAAGGAGGTCGACAAGGCCGGCGCCGAGCTCTCGGTCATTACCTCGAAGCTCGGGAACGCGAAGTTCGTGGGGAACGCCCCGGCGGACATCGTGGAGGCCCACCGGACGAGGAAGGGCGACCTCGAGGAAAAACTCTCCAAACTGTCGAAGAACCTGGAACTGGTGACCCGGTACCTTTTGTGATTCATCGGCTGGAATTCGAGGAACTGGTCCGCGCGGCGCTCAAGGAGGACGCCCCCTTCGGCGACCCCTTCGGCGCGGCCGTTCCGGGGACCGGCAGCGGGGTATTCCTTTCGGGGGCGCCGGGCGTCTTCTGCGGCGGGGCGGTGGCGGCGGAAGTCTTCCGCCAGCTCGACTCGAACGTTTCGGTGTCTTTCGTCGAAGAAGGCCGCGGCATCCCGGCAGGCGAACGGGTCGGGGAGGCGAGCGGGGCGCTGGCCGCGCTGCTTCGCGGGGAGCGGGTGGCGCTGAACTTCCTGCAGCGCCTCTCCGGGGTCGCAACGACCACGGCCCGGTACGTGGAGAAGGTCGCCCCATACGGGACCCGCGTTCTCGACACCCGGAAGACCACCCCCCTTTACCGGGCGCTGGAGAAATACGCCGTCCGGGTGGGCGGCGGCGCCAACCACCGGTTCTCCCTTTCCGACGGCGTCCTGATCAAGGAGAACGGCATCCGCGCGGCCGGGGGTATTCCCGAGGCGGTGGCGATCGCCCGCCGGTCCGCCCACCACCTGTCCCGGGTGGAGGTGGAGGTGGAGAGCCTGGAGGAGGCGGAAACCGCGGTGCGGGCCGGTGCCGACGCCCTCCTTCTCGACAACATGCCTCCGGAGACGGTTCGCGAGGCGGTGCGCCGGTTCGGCGAAAAAGTCTTCCTGGAGGCTTCCGGCGGGATTCACCTGGGCAACGTCGAGGAGTACGCGCGCACGGGCGTCGCGGCGGTCTCGATCGGCGCCCTGACGCACTCCGCGCCGGCACTCGACCTTTCCTTCGAG
>CAYILU010000069.1:0-1666 GCA_964364235.1 uncultured bacterium
CGAGCGCGAACGAGCAGGTGGTGCAGGCGATGCGGCAGATCGACGAGATGGTCCGGGAGACGGCGACGCACTTGCGGGGGTCCGCCTCCTCCGCGGGGGAGCTGAAGGAGATGGTGGCCAGCCTCAAGGAAAAAACCTCGGTGTTCAAGGTGTAGTCGGGGATGGAAAAGAAGATCGACCTGTCCCAGTTCCGGGAGAACTTCATCCAGGAGGCGAAGGAGCGGATCGCCCGGATGAACAGCGGCCTCGTCTACCTGGAGAAGAACCCCGGGGACCAGCGGCTCGAGACGGACCTCCTGCGCGAGGCCCACACGCTCAAAGGCGCGGCGAAGATGATGGGGTTCGCCAAGATCTCGGACCTCTCCCATCGCTTCGAGGAGGCGCTTTCCCGCCGCAAGGAGAGGAAGATCGTCTCCAACCGGGACCTCACGGACGCGTTGTTCGTCACCCTGGACACCCTTTCCGGGCTGGTCGACTCCCTCTCCCAGAGCAGCCGCGCCCCGATCGACGTCGATGGGGTGCTCGAGCGCCTCCGGCTGGCCCAGGTCCCTGTCGAGTCGCCGCCGCCGCCGGCCCCTCGGGCGCCCCAACAGGCACCGCTCCAGGAGGAGGCGCCCAAGGTGGAACGGGGGGCCGTTCCCGTCGTCGGGGTCGACGCCGGCCGGGGGATCCGGGTGGAGCCGGAGCGGCTGGAGCAGATGGCGAACCTGCTCACCGAGGCGATCGGCAGCCACCTCCGGCAGGTCGAGCTGAGGGACCTGATCGGCGAAATGGGGCGGAGTTACCGTCGGGTGGGCCTCAACCTCCTCTCCAACGTGCGGGACGGGATCGAACAGGGGATCGTCCCCCCGGAGTTCGCGGCGCGGATCGCCCCCATCCTCCAGGAGGGGAAGGAAGTCTTTGTGGAGATCGGCTCCCGGCTCGCCGACCTCAGGCGGCAGGAAAACCAGGAGTCCTCCGCGCTTTCCCAGGTCCTCGAGGACATCCGGTCCGAAACCCTCGCGATCCGCATGGTGCCGCTGCTGCCGCTTTTCGAGTCGTTCCACCGGGCGGTGCGGGAGCTCTCCCGGGGGTTGGGGAAGGACGTCGAGCTCCTCGTGCGGGGAGGGAAGACGGAGATCGACCGGAAGGTCGCCGAAGCCCTCACGGACCCCCTGATCCACCTGATCCGGAACGCGATCGACCACGGCATCGAGACGCCGGAAGCCCGCGCGGCGTGCGCCAAGCCTGCCCGGGGAAGGATCACGGTCACGGCGACGCCGAAGAAGGGCAGGGTTGTCATCGAGGTCGAGGACGACGGGAAAGGGATCGACCTGCAGGAGGTACGCGAGACGGCGATAAAGAAAGGGATGATCGCCGAGAAGGCGGCCTATCGGCTGGACGACCAGGAGATCATTTCCCTGATCTTCCGTTCAGGGTTCAGCACCGCGAAGGCCATGAGCGAGATATCGGGTCGCGGTATCGGGATGGACATCGTCCGGGAGACTGCCGAGAAGTTCAACGGAACCGTGGAGGTCTTCAGCCATCCCGGGAAGGGGACGAAAGTGGTCCTCGAGCTGCCGTTCACCATGGCGGTTTCCCGGGTCCTGCTGTTCCGGGTCGAAAAACAGCACTTCGGCATTCCGATCATGCACTCCGAGGGGGTTGTCCGGTTTACAGGGAGGGA
>CAYILU010000069.1:1766-7460 GCA_964364235.1 uncultured bacterium
CCTCCTTCTTGACGTGTACGACCTGGTTTCCGCGATCCGGCTACGCCCGGAGGCGGCGCCGGCCGACAAAGCGGCGGCGGGGGGAGCCGGGGACGTCCTGGTCGTGGACGACTCGCTGCTCTCCCGCGAGATGCAGCGGAGGGTCATCGGCTCGGCGGGCTACCGCGTGGAGACGGCCCGGGGGGGCGAGGCGGCCCTGGACCTGCTTTCGCGGAAGACCTTCGACCTGGTCGTCGCCGCGGTCCGGATGAGCGGGATGGACGGCGTCGAGCTGGTTGGCCACCTGCGTGCAAAGGATAAAGGGAGGAACCCCCCGGTCGTCCTTGTGACGACGAGGGAAAATACCGGCGACCGGGAGCGGGCCCTGCTGGCCGGGGCGCAGGAGTGCGTGGCGAAGGAGGACTTCGACGTGGAGCGGATAGCCCCGCTGCTCGGGCGCCTGCTGGCCGGGGGCGGGAAGTGATGCCCGCCGCCGGCCCCGGCTTCCCCTCCATCCGGCTGCTGATCGTCGACGATTCCTCCACGGTCCGCGCGATCCTCCGGGCGATGCTGTCCGGGGAGAAGGAGATCGCGGTCGTGGGTGAGGCCGTCAACGGGCGGGAGGCGGTTGCCCTCACCGAACGGCTTCGACCCGACGTCGTCCTGATGGACATCCGGATGCCGGTGATGGACGGCCGGGAGGCCACGGAAGAGATCATGGCCGCATGCGCCGTCCCCATCATCGTATTTTCCTCCCTGACGCACGGGGAGGAGGCGCGGACCTCGATCGACATGCTCGCCACGGGGGCCCTGGACGTCATCGCCAAGCCGGACCTCTCCGATCCGCACGCCGTGGAGGAATGCTCCCGCATGCTCGTCCGGAAGATCCGGACCGCCTCCAAGGTGGCGGTCATTCGCCATCTCCGCGGGCGGATGCGGAAGCCCCCCTCCTTCCGGGACATCCAGGCGGGGGGTCCGGAGAAACCGTACGCGGCGCTCGGCATCGGCTCCTCCACGGGCGGTCCGGCGGCGCTGCGGGAGCTGCTTTCGCGCCTCCCCGCCGGTTTTCCTCTCCCGGTGCTCCTGGTGCAGCACATCACGTTCGGTTTTTCCCGCGGGTTCGTCGAATGGCTCCAGCAGTACACCCCGCTTTCGGTCCGCCTGGCGGACGCAGTCGACAAGGCGGCCCCGGGAACCGTCCTCATCGCCCCGGAGGGGCGCCAGATGGAGGTTTTCCCCGGCGGCGAGGTTCGCGCGGTCTCCTCCAGGCCCAAGGGGGTCCACCTCCCCTCGGTGAACGTCCTGCTCTCCTCCATGGCGGGAGCCTACGGCAGGAAGGGAATCGGCGTCCTTCTGACGGGAATGGGGGCGGACGGCGTCGAGGGGCTGGGCGAAATCCGGAGGAGCGGGGGCCTGACAATCGCCCAGAACGAGGAGAGCTCCGTGGTGTTCGGGATGCCCGGGGAGGCGATCCGGCAGGGGGCCGCCGAGCTCGTGATGACTCCCGAGGGGATGGCGGATTTCCTCCTCTCGATCACCGAACAGCCCTTAGGGATCGGGGAGGCTTGAGGTGAGCGGATTCAACGTACTTCTGGTCGACGACAGCCCGACAGCCCTCGGGATGCTGTCCTACATCCTTTCGGCCGCCGGTTACGAAGTCGAGACGGCCACGGACGGTCTTGAAGCCCTGAAGGCCGGATTCCAGCGCGTTCCCGACCTGGTCCTCATGGACATCCGCATGCCGAGGATGGACGGGATCCAGGCCTGCCGCCTCTTCAAGGCCGACCCGTCGACCCGCGAGGTACCCGTCGTCCTCCTGTCGTCCCAGGAGGTGGGATCCGAGCGCATCCACGCGACGCGGGCCGGCGCCGACCGGTTCCTTCTCAAGGACGCCGGGCCGGACGAGATCGTGGACTCGCTGCAGGAGTGTCTCGCGGGGAGGACCCCTCGCCCCGCGCCCCCCGGAGACGGGAAAGGCAAGCCGGTCCCTGACGACGTCGAGATCCTGACCCGGGTGAACCAGATCCTGGAAACGAAGCTGTTCGAGGCCACCCTGTTCAACGAGATCGGAAGGGTCGGAAGGGAGGTCGACGACTTCGAGATGACGATCCGGGCGGTCGACAGGATCCTCTCGGAGATCGTTCCGCACGATGCCATGTCCGCGGTCTTCTCCGACGGTTTCTACCTCGAAACCGTGATCGTGTACCCTTTCGCCCCCGGGGAGGGGATCCGCCAGGTGACGCGCGAGGAGACCGGGCGGCTCCACGAGGAGGCGAAGGTACCCGCGGCGCCCGGCCGTACGCATGCCCTGGAGGTCCTGCTGGAGGGGAGGCGGCCGGGAGGGGAGCCGGCGGTGGAGCGATTCCGGCCGTGGATCGTCTGTCCGATCCGTTCCGGCGAGATGGTGAAGGGGCTCCTGGCTCTTTTCTCCGACAAGGGAACCGCGGGGACGGGGGAAGAGCGGTTGACCGCGGCGCTCCTGCGCCACAGCTTCGTGGTCATGGAGAACGCGTGGCTCTACCGCCAGATCGCCCGGATGTCGGCTACCGACGGGATGACGGGCCTGACCAACCACCGCCATTTCGTGCAGATCCTCAAGAAGGAGCACGCCCGATCGTCACGGTACCGCCAGCCGTACTCGATCCTGATGGTGGACATCGACCATTTCAAGAAGGTCAACGACGTGTACGGCCACCCGGTGGGGGACATCATCCTCCGGGAGGTCTCCGCGATCCTTTCGGAGCAATGCCGGAACACGGACCTGCCGGCAAGGTACGGCGGCGAGGAGTTCATCCTCCTGCTCCCCGGGACGGCAGCCGGCGACGCGAAGATCGTGGCGGAGCGCATCCGCCAGGCGGTGGAGCGGAGAGTCTTCGCTTCCCCTTCCCACCTTGTCCGGACGACGGTGAGCGTCGGGATCTCGGAGTACAACCCCGAGTCGCCCCTGGGCGACCGGGAGACCCTCCTGCATGCCGACGAGGCCCTCTACGCCGCCAAGAGGGAAGGCCGCAACCGGGTCTGCCTGAGGTAGCCATCCGGTGAAGACCAGGAAGGTCCCCGACAAGCTTCCCGCCGAGGTTTTCCCCCACCTCCGGGACTTCGTCGAGCGCGAGTGCGGGATCATTCTGGGGGAGGACAAGACCTCCCATGTGAGCGGGGTCGTACGGGAGCGGATGCGCGCCTGCGCGGCGACCGACCCGTGGGATTACATCCTGGGCGTCATGCACGGCCCCCGGGCGTCCGAGGAGCGGAAGCGGCTGATCGGGGGCCTGGTGGTGGGCGAGACGAGCTTTTTCCGGAGCCCGGAGCAGTTCCGGGTGTTCCAGGATCATCTTCTCCCCGCTTTCCTGGCCGCCGGGGTCGCACTCCCCTTGCAGATCTGGAGCGCGGGATGCGCGACGGGGGAGGAGCCCTACTCGATCGCGATCGCGTCGCTCGAGGCGTTCCGGGGCCGCTACATCGAGCCGGTTCGGATCCTTGCGACGGACATCCACCCGGAGTTCCTCGATGTCGCCCGCAAGGGGGTCTATCCCCTGTCCGCCGTTCAGAAAGTCCCTCCCCTTTTCCTGATGAAGTACTTCACGACCCTTCCGGACGGAACCGTGCGGGTGAAGGAGGAGGTACGGAGACTGATTACGTTCGAGGAGAGGAACCTCACCGGCTTCGCATCCGCCCCTCTTCCTCCCGCCCGCTACTCGGCGATCTTCTGCCGGAACGTCATGATCTATTTCCGTTCCGATACGACGCGGCGGATCGTGAAGCGCTTTTTCGAGTCCCTGGCGGACGGTGGGGTGTTTTTTCTCGGGCACTCCGAAACGCTTTGGGGGATCTCCGACGCCTTCCGCCTGGAGCGGAAGGCCGGGGCATATTTTTACCGGCGTGCGGAAGGCAAGCGGGAATCGGCTTCCGTGCCTTCAACCGTGGAGGCTCCAGCCGCCTCATCGGTCGTTTCCCGTCCCGGGGAACCGCTGCCCCCCGGTCCTTCTTGCCCCCCGGTTGCGGAGAAAGAAGGGCTTACCCCCTGCCTCGCACTTCTCGCGGGAGCGGAGAAGATGGCCGATCGCGAGATGTTCGACGAGGCGGAGAGGATGTGCGGGGAAGCGATCGGTCTGGATCCGGCGTGCCCCGAGGCCTCCCATCTCCTCGCGGTTGTGCTCCGCCGCAGGGGCAGGATTTCCGAGGCGCTCGCCAGTGCGGAGCGGGCGCATGCCGCCGATAACGGGTTTGTCCTCGCGGTGGTGGAGATCGCGGAATGCCTTTCGTTGCTGGGGAGGAACGAAGAGGCGTCGGCGTGCTGGGAGGAAACCTTCCGGTTGCTGGAGGGACAGGCCCGGTTTCCCCGGCTGTCGTCGGGAACCGGCTTCTCCGCAAAGGCCCTGCGGGAATACGTGGTGACCCGGATCCTCGGCTGAGCGGTCACCCGATACGTTTTTTTCGGACCGGCGGGAGTATAATCGGGCCATGCCGCTCTCCCGCATGACGTGCCCCGCCTGCGGCGCCGAGCTCACGTACCATTCCCGGAAAACCGTGGCCGGGAAAATCGTGTGCCCGTATGAAGGGCTGGCCTACTCCGATCTGCGCGCCGGGCACGACAGGATCTATTTCGGCCGCTGGCGGAAGATGGACGCCGGCCCGTCGGACATCATCCGGGCCTACCACCAGATCGGGAGGCATCTGCAGGCGATCGGGCGGGCTCTTGGAAACAAGGATCTTCCCGCCGCGCGCCGCGATCTGGCGAAGGCCGCCGATTCCCACCATTCGGGGGACCCCCGCGAGGATTCTCGCGACGCGCTCCGTTTCATGGACAACGCCCTTTCCTACGCGCACCGGGTGATCGACGACCTTCTGCACGAAATCGGACTGCCGTCCCACGCCCCCATGGACTTCGCGGAATGGTACGACGTCGTGGAAGTCCCGTTCCGCGACGAGTGGTGAACGCCTGCTGACCGGAGGAGGACGAATATGATTCCGCTTGACCGCTATCCCAAGGAGGTCGTCCTGAGGGACGGCACGCACGTGACCTTCCGCCCGATGGTCCGGGAGGACGTGGAACCGCTCTGGGATTTTTTTCGACGGATCCCCCTCGAGGACAAGATGTTCTTCCGGGAGGACGTGGACCGCAGGGAGGAGGTGGAGCGGTGGGTCCAAAGCCTCGATTACGGCACGGTCCTCCCCATCCTGGCGTTCTCGGAGGGGCGGGTAGTGGGGGACGCGACGCTCCATCGAAACAGGACCGGCTGGAAACAGCGCGTGGGGACGGTGCGGATCCTCATCGCACAGGATTTCCGGCACCGGGGGCTCGGGACCGTGATGATCCGGGAGCTGCGCCACCTCGGGGAGAAGGCGTCGCTCCACTACCTGCTGGCCGAGGTGATCGAGGACCAGCAGACCGCGATCCGCGCCTTCGAGAAGCTCGGCTTCGAGCGCATGGTCGTCTACCGGAACTACGTCAACGACCAGAAGGGCCGTCTTCACAACCTGGTCGTCCTTCTCTACCCGATGTCGGATTCGGATGACGAGCTTTTCTATTAGGTTTTCCTTCCGTCCTGCTTGTCAGGAGAATCGCCACCGGAAGGGGAGAAATATTATTATAATGATGCGCAGCAGGGACGGATCGGACCCCGGGGGTGGGAACGCGTTGAAGATCGTTTTCTCCAAGTCTCTCTTCCTGCCGGGTGTGCTCCTCGCGGTCTGTCTTCTTTCGGGCCGGCCGGT
>CAYILU010000070.1:0-4989 GCA_964364235.1 uncultured bacterium
GATCTCTCCCGAGCATCTCCCCAGGATTTTCGAGCGGTTCTACCGGGCGGACAAGGGGAGGTCCCGCGACCTGGGGGGGACCGGTCTCGGGTTGTCGATCGCCCGCCACATTATCGAGTCGCACGGGGGAACCATCCGGGTGGAAAGCCGGCTCGGAGTGGGAACCCGCTTCGTGATCCGGATCCAGGGATAAGCTACCCTTCCATGACCGGTTATGCCTCCCTTTCTTAACACGAACTTAACGCCCCTCTTACCGGCCCTTGATGTACATTTCGTAGGATTCCTCCATGAAAGGCTTCCAAATGAAAATGGAGGGGAAAAAGATGCGGAAAAGTTTAACGTCGTTGGTCGTGTTCGTGTGCGCCGCACTGGCGCTGGCGGGGGGTCTCCCTGCAACGGCGGCGGACTCGCTGACCGTCACCGGGGCGGGGGCGACGTTCCCCTATCCCCTGTATTCCAAGTGGTTCTACGAGTATTCCAACTCCCACCCCGGCCTGAAGTTCAACTACCAGTCGATCGGGTCCGGCGGCGGCATCAAGCAGGTCACCGCGGGGACCGTCGACTTCGGGGCCAGCGACGCGCCGATGACCGAGGACGAGCTGGCCAAGCTCCCCGGGCCCATCTTCCATATTCCGACGGCAATCGGCGCGGTGTCGGTCGTCTACAACCTGCAGGGGGTCGGAAGCGGCCTCAAGATCACTCCCGACGTCCTGGTGGACATCTACTTCGGAAAAATCGCCAGGTGGAACGATCCGAGGATCGTCTCCCTGAACCCGGACGTCAAGCTTCCGGGGGCGGACATCGTGGTCGCCCACCGGTCGGACGGCTCGGGGACCACGGACATCTTCACCAATTATCTTTCCGCCGTGAGCACGGAGTGGAGAGCCAAAATCGGAAGGGGGAAGTCGGTCAACTGGCCGGTCGGCCTCGGAGGGAAGGGGAATGAAGGCGTCGCCGGAGTGGTCAAGCAGACCCCCGGCGCCATCGGCTACGTCGAGCTGGCTTACGCGATGCAGAACAAGATGACGGCGGTCGCCCTTCGGAACAAGGAGGGTAATTTCGTGCTCCCGACGCTCGAATCGACCTCCGCGGCGGCGGCCGGAGCAGTAAAAACCATGCCCGCCGACTTCCGGATGTCCCTGGTGGACGCCCCGGGAAAGGATTCCTACGGCATCTGCGGGCTGACATGGCTCCTCGTCTACAAGGACCAGAGGGACGAGGCGAAGGGGAAAGCGCTGGTGACGTTCCTGAAATGGGCGATCCGTGACGGCCAGAAGATGAACGCGCCGCTTCTCTACGCGCCGATCCCCAAGCCGGTGGTCGAAATGGTGGACAAGACGATCCGGCAGATCAACTTCAAAGGAAAGAGCCTGTACTGATTTTTAAGGCTTTTCCGCAGGATGACAAAAGGGGGGGATATCCCCCTCTTTTCATCTCTGCCCCTTGCGGGAAGATGAGGACGTATCGACGGTATGACGCGTAAAGCCTGGGACAACCCGAAAGATCTCCTCTTTGAAAAAACGACCGCCTTTTTTGCGTTCGGCGTCCTGTTCCTGGCATTCCTCCTCTTCGCGCTCCTGGTGCGGGAGTCGATTCCCGCGATCCGGAAGTTCGGCGCCGCCTTCCTGGTGACGAAAACATGGGATCCCGTCGCCGAATCGTTCGGGGCGCTCCCGTTCATCTACGGAACGCTGGTTTCCTCCTTCATCGCGCTGCTGATCGCGGTGCCGCTGGCGGTCGGATCCGCCATCTTCATCAACGAGTTCGCCCCGGAATGGCTGAAACAACCCGTGTCGTTCCTCGCGGAGCTCCTGGCGGCCATCCCGAGCGTGATCTACGGACTCTGGGGGATCTTCGTGCTCGTCCCGGTCCTTCGGGACTACCTGATGAAGCCGGCGGCAATTCTCTTCGGGTGGATCCCCTTCTTCAAGGGGCCGGTGTACGGCCCAAGCATGCTCGCGGCCGGCATGCTGCTTTCGATCATGATCATCCCCTTCATCCTCTCGGTGAGCCGGGAGGTCCTGGCGACCGTCCCGCGCCTCCAGAAAGAGGCGGTCCTGTCGCTGGGGGGAACGCACTGGGAGATGATCCGTATCGTCATCGGCCAGCACTGCATTCCCGGGATCTTCGGCGCGACGGTGCTGGGGCTCGGACGAGCCCTCGGGGAGACGATGGCGGTCACCATGGTGATCGGGAACCGGCCCGACATCTTCCTGTCGATCTTCCAGCCCGGCTACTCGATGGCGGCGGTCATCGCCAACGAGTTCACCGAGGCGACCGGGCAGCTCTACATGTCGGCGCTGGTGGAAATCGGCCTGGTCCTCTTCCTCATCACCTTCGTCGTCAACCTCGCGGCGAAGTGGATCCTCAATGCGATGGTCTCCCGCGCGCACAAGGGGTTGTGAGGATGCACACGATCGCCTTCCGCCGCCGCGCCGCCGACCGGGTCACCCGGGTACTGTTCGCCCTTTCCGCACTGCTGGTGATCCTGCCCCTGTTCCTGATCTTCTTCGACCTCCTCTGGAAGGGGGCCAGGGAGCTCAAGTGGACGCTTCTGACCGATCTCCCCCACCCTGTCGGAGAGCCGGGGGGCGGGATCGCGAACGGCATCCTGGGGACGCTGACGATCGCGGGGCTGGCCATGGCGGGCGGGATTCCGATCGCGGTCATGGCCGGAATCTACCTGGCCGAGTACGGAAGGGGGAAGTTCGCCTCCGCGGTCCGGTTCGCCGTCGACACGCTGGCGGGCGTGCCGTCCATCATCATGGGGATCTTCGGCTACGTCCTCTGGGTCCTTCCCATGAAACGGTTCTCCGCCTGGGCGGCCGCATCGGCCCTGGCCATGATCTTCATCCCCATCGTCGTCCGGACGACCGAGGAGATGCTGCGGACGGTCCCGGCGTCGGTCCGGGAAGCGGCGCTGGCGCTGGGAATCGAACGGTGGAAGACGACGCTTTTCATCACGGTGCGGACCGCCACGGCCGGAATCCTCACCGGCATCCTGCTGGCGATGGCGCGGATCATCGGGGAGACGGCGCCGCTGTTGTTCACCGCCCTGGGGAACCAGTTCTGGCAGACGGGCCTCGACCAGCCGATCGCCGCCATCCCGCTGCAGGTGTTCAATTACGCGATCTCTCCGTACGACGACTGGCACGACAAGGCATGGGCGGGGGCCCTGGTCCTCATCGGGATAGTTCTCGTCATCAGCGCCGCCGCGCGGTACCTCACGAGGGTCAAGAAGTAGGAGGAAAAGAGTAACCATGGAGAACGCTCTGCAGGTCAAGGACCTTTGCGCCTGGTTCGGAGAACACCAGGTGCTCAAGAACATCACGATGGACATCCGCCGGCACTCGGTCACCTCGGTGATGGGGCCTTCGGGGTGCGGGAAGAGCACCTTCATCCGCTGCCTGAACCGGATGCACGACCTGACCCCCGGTTTCCGGGTGGCCGGCGACGTGATCTTCGACGGGCGGAACATATACTCCGAGAAGGTCGATCCCGTGTTCCTGCGCAGGAAGGTCGGCATGGTCTTCCAGCAGCCGAACCCCTTCCCCCGCATGTCCGCGTTCGAAAACGTAGCCGTGGGACTGAAGTTCAACGGGAAGAAACGGTCCCGCTCCGAGATGGCCGACGTGGTGGAGAAATCGCTGCGGATGGCGGCGCTCTGGGACGAGCTTTCGGACCACCTGGACCGGCCGGGGACGAGCCTGTCGGGCGGGCAGCAGCAACGGCTCTGCATCGCGCGCGCGCTCGCCGTCGAGCCGGAAATCCTGCTGATGGACGAGCCGTGCTCGGCGCTCGATCCGGTGTCCAGCGCCAAGATCGAGGAGTTGATCGAGGACCTGAGCGACAAGTACACGATCGTGGTCGTCACGCACAACATGCAGCAGGCCGGGCGGATCTCCGATTACGTCGCCTTCTTCCTCATCGGCGATCTGATCGAGATGGACAAGGCCGCCAAGATCTTCACCAACCCTGCCGACAAGCGGACCGAGGAATACATCACCGGCCGGTTCGGGTGAAGCCGGAGAGGAAAAAGGAGCGCACATGAAGAAGCATTACAAGGAAGAGCTCGGCAACCTCCGGGAGATGGTCCTCCGGATGGGGGGGCTTGTCGAGCGGATGACGCACCTGGCGATCCAGGCGCTAGTGGAGCGCAGGATGGAGCTGCTCCCCGAGGTCCAGGCGATGGAGGCCCATGTCAACCAGCTGCACGTCGACATCGACGAGGCCTGCCTCGAGATGATCGCCCTGCGGCAGCCCGCGGCCGCGGACCTCCGGTTCATCACCGCCGCCATGAAGATCAACACCGACATGGAACGCATCGGGGACCAGGCGATCAACATCACGGAGAGCGCGGAGTTCCTCCTCACCGTACCCCCGGTCAAGCCGCTGATCGACATCCCCCGCATGGCGGAGATCGCCAAGGAGATGCTCCGGGACGCCCTCGACGCCTTCGTGCACGGGAACGACCGGCTGGCCTACGAGACGATCAAGAAGGACGACCTGGTGGATCAGCTCAAGGACCAGGTGTTCCGGGAGCTGCTGACCTACATGATGGCCGACCCGGGAACGATCCGGAGGTCGCTCGGCCTGATCCTGGTTTCCCGCCACCTGGAACGGATCGCGGACCACGCGACCAACATCTGCGAGGACGTGATCTTCATGGTCAAGGGGAAGGACATACGCCACCAGGACTTGCAGCCCTGACGCGGATCCTGATTTCCAACCCGGGATTCCGCTCTCCCCGTTTCCGGCGTATTCTATATTTGTGGACGGCAACTCTCGATAGGCATCGCGCCGATCCGGCGGGGAGGAAACCATGGCCGAGGAGAAGAGACACTGCCTGGTGTGCGGAAAGCCGGACCCCGGCGAAAACACCATCTGCCCGCCCTGCAAAGCGCTGATCCGCGGGGAGGCGCTCGAGCGGAACAAGCAGATCAAGAAGGACGCCGACCGGGAGCTTCACAAGGAGGGGTCGGACCCGCT
>CAYILU010000070.1:5089-7329 GCA_964364235.1 uncultured bacterium
CCTTCCGAACTCCACGCACGCCGCAAGGTCCGCCTCGGACGGGGCCATCCGGACCCGGATCGGCTCGGGGGCGACCTTGAGCCTCATCGACACGAGGATGTCCTGCACCGTCTTGATCGCCTCGCCGCTCCAGCCGTAGGATCCGAACACCGACGCCGGCTTCCCTTTCATGTTCAGAAAGACCAGGTTCGCGATCAGATTCAGAATCGGGTGGGGGACGTTGCTGTTCAGGGTCGGTGTCCCGATGAGAAACCCCGCGGCCACCTCGAACTCGTCGACGATCCCGTCCACCGGGACCTCCACGGCATTGATCAAAACGGGGACGACCCCGCCCGCCCGGACCCCCTCCGCCACCTTCGCCGCCATCGTCGCGGTGTTCCCGTACGCGGACACGTAGACGATCGCCACCTTCTTCTCCGTGACGCGGGAGAGCACGGAGGCGCGCTCCTCGTACCACGCCAGGTACCGCTGGGGGTCCTCCCGGAGGATCGGCCCGTGGGACGGCGCGATCATCCCGATGGGGAGCCCTTTGAGGCGCTCGCACGCCTTGAGGATGTGCTCCTTGTAGGGCCGCATGATCGTGGCGTAGTAGAACTCGAACGCCTTCCGGGCCTTGTCCGGCTCCCGGAGCTCGTCGTTGAAGAACCCGGGGCTGGAGTAGTGGGCCCCCAGGAAATCGCACGGGAACAGGATCCGGTCCTCGACGAGATAGGTGAGGATCGTGTCCGGCCAGTGCAGGAACGGGGCGTTGATGAACCGGAGCGTCTTCCCCCCGAGGGGGAGATCGTCGTCGTCGTTCACGATGCGGTAGCGGAACCCGGCGTTGACGAGGTTGTCGACGAACGTCTTCGCGGAGCGGGAGAGCAGGACCGTGACTCCGGGGTTGCGCTCCAGCAGGTCCGCCAGCGCCCCGGAGTGGTCCGGCTCGGAGTGGTTGATCACGACGTAGTCGAGCTTCTCCACGGGGAGGATCTCCGAGATGTTCCGGAAAAGATCCCCCGCGAAGGGGCGCTTGACGCAGTCGATGAGCGCGGTCTTCTCGCCGCCCCGGACCAGGTAGGCGTTGTAGGTCGTCCCGTACTCCGTGGGGATGACGATGTCGAAGATCGCGAGGTCCGGGTCCTTCGCCCCCACCCAGTAGACGTCGGGAGCCAGCGTAACGGTCGCCATGACGCCTACTCCTCGACGATCTCGAACTCGTCCTTGCCCACGCCGCAGAGCGGGCAGCACCAGTCGTCCGGAATGCTCTCGAACGGCGTCCCCGGCTCCACGCCGTTGTCTGGGTCCCCCGCGGCGGGGTCGTAGACGTAGTTGCACACGAGGCATCTCCACTTTTTCATGGGGTCCTCCTCCGGGGGTCAGGGCGAATGAGAGGAATTATATCTTTCCCCGCGAGCGAACCGCAAGACGGCCCCCGCCACCTTCTCCGGGGAATCCGGACCCCGCGGCCCGTCGAGGGAGCGGAGCCGGTCCCACTCCTCCCGGGGAAACCCCGGCGGGATCAGAGCCAGGCCGGGTCGCACGATCCCCACGCGGATGCCCGGCGGGAGAATCCTCCGCCATGCGCGCGCCTGCGCCTCCAGGGCGAGCTTCGAGAGACAATACGGAAGGTGGGCGGGCCAGAGCTTCCCCGCCCCGGCGTCCCCGATGAAAAGAATCGCCCCCCCGCCCGGGGCCAGTCGGAGGAGCGGGAGGAGCGATTGCGTCAGCAGGAAGGGGCCCCGCAGGTTCACGTCGAAGACGGCGTCCCAGTCTTCCGGGGAGACCGAGCCCACCGGCGTGCGCGGGAAGACCGCCGCGTTGTGGACGAGCAGGTCGAGGCGGCCGTATTCCCTCTCCAGGAGCCGGGCCAGGCGGGGGAACCCCCGCGGCCGCCGCAGGTCGAGGAAACAGGCTTTTCCCTCGATTTCCCGTGCAAGCGCCGCGGCGTCGACCCGGGATTCCCGGCAGGTGAGAACGACCGAGAAACCGTCCCGGGAAAGCCGTCGGGAGATTGCCGCGCCGATCCGGCGTCCCCCGCCGGTGACCAGCGCCACCCTTCCCCCGGGGGCGCTCATTGCACCGGTACGAATTTTTCCTTGGGGGCTCCGCAGACGGGGCACTTCTCGGGCGGCGCTTCGCCTTTGTGGATGTAACCGCAGACGGTGCATTTCCATTTCTTCATTTGCCGCCACTCCTTTGGGGAAAATCCCCGTCTTTATACCACAAACGGGGAAGGGCAGAAAGCGGGCGAACCGCCG
>CAYILU010000071.1:0-7275 GCA_964364235.1 uncultured bacterium
GGCAATTATCCCCCACGGGCGGGACTTTCCCCGGGGTGCCCCGTTCTCCGGAACGGGGTGGATGGGGAGGGGCAGAACGCCCGGAGGATAAACCCCTAAGCGAGAAGGAGAGGAAAGCATGGCGAACGGGCAAGGCTCGGTCATCACGATGAAGCAGCTGCTGGAGGCGGGCGTCCACTTCGGACACCAGACCAAGCGGTGGAACCCGAAGATGAAGAGGTACATCTTCACCGCCCGCAACGGGATCTACATCATCGACCTGCAGCAGACGGTCAAGATGTTCCGCCACGCCTACGACGTGGTGCGGGACATGGCCGCCGAGGGCAAGACGGTCCTCTTCGTGGGCACCAAGAAGCAGGCGCAGGAGGCCGTGGAAGAGGAGGCGCGGCGGGCATCCGCCCCCTACGTGAACCAGCGCTGGCTGGGCGGGATGCTCACCAACTTCCAGACGATCCGCAAGAGCCTCGACCGGCTCCAGCGCCTCAGCGAGATGAGCACCGACGGGACCGCCGAGAAGCTCCCGAAGAAGGAAGTGCTGAAGCTGGAGAAGGAACGCGTAAAGATGGAGAAGGTCCTCGGGGGGATCCGCGAGCTGCGCCGCGTCCCCGACGCCCTCTTCGTGGTCGACCCCTCCCGCGAGCAGATCGCGATCCTGGAAGGCCGCCGCCTGGGGATCCCGATCATCGCCATCGTCGACACCAACTGCGACCCGGACCTCATCGATTACATCATCCCCGGGAACGACGACGCCATCCGGGCGATCAAGCTCTTTCTCTCGAAGGTCGCCGACGCGATCATCGAGGGGAAAGCGGCGTACGCCGAAAGGACTGCCTCCGAGGGGGACAAGGAACCCCAGGCCCCCGAGGTAACCATGTCGTTGATATCCACCGAGGACGAACCCGCGGAAACGGCTTCGGGGGCCCCCGCGACGGCGAAGGAATAGCCCGCGGCAAGAACCGTATAGACACTCGACCAGGAGAAACAACGATGCAGATAACTTCGGAGATGGTACGCGAACTGCGCGAGAAGACCGGCGCGGGGATGATGGACTGCAAGAGGGCGCTCGCCGAGTCCGGGGGCTCCATGGAGCAGGCGATCGACTGCCTGCGGAAGAAAGGGCTCGCGGCCGCGGCGAAGAAGGCGTCCCGCATCGCGTCCGAGGGGGTGGTCGCCGCCCACGTGGACTTTGCTTCGGGGGCCCTCGTGGAGGTCAACTGCGAAACGGATTTCGTCGCCAAGACCGACGACTTCCAGGGGTTCGTCCGGGAGGTCGCCGCGCTGGTGCACGCGAAGGCGCCGAAGGACACGGATGCGGCGCTGGCCCTTCCCGCGGACGGCGGCACGCTGGCCGACAAGCTGAACGAGCGGGTGGCGAAGATCGGGGAGAAGATCTCCTTCCGGCGGTTCGTCCGGTATGCGCCGCCGCCGGGGGTCAAGGGAGTCCTGGTTCCCTACATCCACGCCGGAGGCAAGATCGGGGTGCTCGTGGAGCTGCGCGGCGCCGGCGCGGACACCCCGGAGTTCACCGCCCTGGGGAAGGACCTGGCGATGCAGGTCGCGGCGGCGAACCCCTCGTACATCAGCCGGGAGAACGTCCCTGCCGACGTGATCGCGCGGGAGAAGGCCATCTATCGGGATCAGGCGCTCGCGGCGGGCAAACCGGAGAAGATCCTCGACAAGATCGCCGAGGGGAAGCTTGAGAAGTTCTACGGGGACTTCTGCCTGGTCGAGCAGGCGTTCATCAAGGACCCCGACCGCAAGGTGAGGGACCTGTTGAAGGCGATGGCCGCGAAGACCGGAACCGGGGTGGGCGTGGCAAACTTCGCCCGCTTCCAGGTCGGCGAGGGGATGGAAAAGCGCTCCGACGACCTCGCGGCCGAGGTGGCGAGGCAGCTTGGGAAAGGGTGAGGGGGGACACTCTCTGGTTCTTTCGCCGAAAAAACAAGGAGTGTTTTCCGCCACCGGAGGGGCTGTGGGAAAACCGGTCTACCGCAGGATCCTGCTGAAGCTGTCGGGGGAGGCCCTGATGGGGAAGCGGGAGTTCGGGATCGACCAGAAGGTGCTCGCCGGCCTGGCGGCCGAGGTGAAGCAGGTCGTGAAGCTGGGCGTGCAGATCGCCCTCGTAGTGGGGGGTGGAAACATATTCCGCGGCATCCGGACCAGCCGGGATTACGGCATCGACCGCGCATCCGCCGACTACATGGGCATGCTCGCGACCGTCATCAACAGCCTCGCCCTGCAGGAGCGGCTCGAGCGGGACGGGGTGACGACGCGGGTCCTTTCCGCCATCGAGATGCGGGCCATCGCAGAGCCCTATATCCGGCGGCGGGCCCTCCGCCACCTGGAGAAGGGGCGGGTGGTCATCTTCGCCGCCGGCACCGGGAACCCGTACTTCACGACGGACACGGCGGCGGCGCTGCGGGCGATGGAGATCAACGCCGACGCGATCCTCAAGGCGACGAAAGTCGACGGCGTCTACGACCGGGACCCGATGATCCACAAGAAGGCGAAGAAGTTCACGGAACTGACCTACATCGACGTTTTGCAAAGAAACCTCAAGGTGATGGACGCCACGGCGATCTCCCTGTGCATGGACAACGGCCTCCCGATCGTCGTCTTCGACCTGACGAGGCGGGGGAACGTCGTCCGCGTGGTGCAGGGGGAGAGGATCGGCACCGTCGTCCACGGAGGCCCATGATGGAGGCCCTGCAGAAAGACATCTCCGGGAAGATGGCCCGGAGCATCGAGTCGTTCAGGAAGGAGCTGGGGAAGATCCGCACGGGGCGCGCCTCCTTCTCCCTCGTGGACGGCATCAAGGTGGATTACTACGGGACCCCGACGCCGCTCCAGCAGGTGGGGACGCTCTCGGTGCCGGAAAGCCGACTTATCACCGTCACCCCCTGGGACGTCAGGATGATCGGGCCGATCGAGAAGGCGATCCAGTCCGGCGGGCTGGGGCTGAACCCGGTGAACGACGGGAAGATCGTCCGGATCCCCATCCCGCCGCTCACCGAGGAGCGCCGCAAGGATCTGGTCAAGCTGGTGAAGAAGATGGCGGAGGACGCCCGGGTGGCGGTCCGCAACGTCCGGCGCGAGGCGATCGAGCGCATCAAGGAGAAGGAGAAGAAGAAGGAGATCTCCGAGGACGAGATGAAGCGCGGCCAGGACCGGATCCAGAAGGAGACCGACGCGTTCGTCAAGAAGATCGAAGAGATCCTGAAGGCCAAGGAACAGGAGATCATGGAAGTCTAAGGAGGAAAAGCCATGGCAGTCCGCATCACCGACGAGTGCACCGCGTGTGGAGCCTGTCTGGAAACCTGCCCCACCGGGTCCATCGAGGAAGGCGAAAAGTACAAGGTGAACGACACCTGCACTGATTGTCTCGCCTGCGTCGATGCCTGCCCGACCGGAGCGATCGTCCAGAACTAGGACGCTCCCCGGTACTGATAGACCTCGGCTATATGCATAGCGGCGGAACCGACGCAGCCGCACTTCCCCGCCACGTCGCCGTCATCATGGATGGCAACGGGAGGTGGGCCGGGCTTCGCGGGCTTCCGCGCGTCGAGGGGCACCGGATGGGGGTCCGTGCGGTCCGCGCGGTGGTGGAGTGCGCGCGGGAGCTCGGGATCCCCTACCTGACCCTGTACGCCTTCTCCGTGGAAAACTGGGGGAGGCCCGAGGTCGAGGTCGCAACGCTCATGAGCCTGCTCCGTGAGTTCCTCATCGAGGAGCTTCCGGAGCTCGTGCGTCACCGGATCCGGCTGAACGTCATCGGGGAAGTCTGGCAGCTGCCGGCCACCGTCCGGGAAGTCCTGGAGCGGACCCTTGCGGCCACCGAGGCCCACGCGGAGATGACGCTGACCCTGGGGCTGTCGTACGCGGGGAGAAACGAGATCGTCCGGGCGGTGAGGAAGCTGGCGTCGGAGGCGGCGGCGGGGAAGATCGCGCCTACGATGATCACCGAGGAGGAAATCGCCCTGCGGCTGGACACTGCGGGGATGCCCGACCCCGACCTGGTCATCCGCACCAGCGGCGAGCTCCGCATCAGCAACTTCCTGCTGTGGCAGGCCGCATATGCCGAGTTCGTGTTCACCGACGTGCTATGGCCCGATTTCGGAAAGGCGGAATTCCTGCACGCGCTCGAGGAATATTCCCGCCGGCATCGCCGGTTCGGGCTGACGACGGAGCGGGGGGAGCCTCCGTCGGACGGCGGGTGACCATGCTCTGGAAGAGAATCGCGTCCGCGGCCGTCCTCGTTCCGCTCCTCGTCGGGACCGCCCTGTACGGGAAGGGGTGGCCGTTCGCGCTGCTCGCCGGGGCGGCGGCCCTGCTGTGCGCCCACGAATACTTCCGGATGTTCCTCCCTTCGCCCCGCAACCGGTGGTTCGGGGTGACGGCGACCGTCCTGGCCTACCTCTCGGGGGCGATGCTCCCGTTCCCCGCGGCCGTTTCCGCCGTCCTCCTCTGCGTCGCGATGGCGGCGTTCCACTTCCTCGCTTCGGAGGGGACTCCCGGGGAGCGTTTCCGGCTCGCCGCGATCTCCGCGTTGGGGGTCGTATACATCGGCGGGTTCCTCTCGGCCTGGCCCCGGACCCTTTCCCTGCCGGGCGGGGAGCACTGGCTGCTCCTGGGGATCCTGGCGGTCGCGGCCGGCGACACCTCCGCGTACTTCGTCGGGCGGGCGTTCGGGAAGCGCCCCCTGTCTCCCCGGATCTCCCCGAACAAGACGGTGGAAGGTTCCATCGGCGGTCTTCTCGGCAGCGTGATTTGCGCGACGGCGTACGCCGCGGTTTTCCTCCCCGGCGTCCCGGCCTGGTACTCCCTCGGCGCGGCAACGGTACTCGGTGCCGTGGGGCAGGCGGGTGACCTGTTCGAATCGATGCTCAAGCGGGCGGCCGGAGTGAAGGACAGCGGAAGCCTGCTGCCCGGCCACGGCGGCCTGCTCGACCGCGCGGACGGCGTCATCGCCGTGGGGCCGGTCCTCCACCTGCTCGCCATCGTCTCCCGGCAGGCGGGGTGGGCGTAAGATGCGCGCCCCGAAAGGAGTGGCCATCCTGGGCTCCACAGGCTCGGTGGGCCGAAGCGCCCTCGAGGTGATCGCCCGCTTCCCGGGGAGGTTCCGGGTGACGGCGCTGTGCGCGGGGAGGAACGCGAGGCGGCTCGGCGAGCAGGCGCGGCGGTTCTCCCCTTCCCTGGTCTGCCTGTCGGAGGAGCGCTCCGCCAGGGATTTGGGGCGTCTCCCCACGAGGACCCGCGTGGTCTTCGGCGAGGAGGGGATGACCGAGGCGGCCTGCTCGGACGCGACCGGCATCGTCCTTGCCGCGGCGTCGGGGGTTTCCTCGATCCGGCCCGTCATCGCGGCGGCCACCCGCGGGAAACGGATCGCGCTGGCCAACAAGGAGCTTCTCGTGATGGCGGGCAAGTTCCTCGTGAAGGCCGCCAGGGCCGGCGGGGCGGAGATCCTCCCCGTCGACAGCGAACATTCGGCCGTGTTCCAGTCCATCCAGGGGAACCGTCGCGAGGACGTCCTCCGGATCATCCTCACCGCCTCGGGGGGGCCGTTCCGCAACCATACCCTGCGCGGGATGCGGGACGCGACGGTGGCCGAGGCGCTCGGCCACCCCACGTGGCGGATGGGGGCGAAGATCACGGTGGATTCCGCGACGCTGATGAACAAGGGGCTTGAGGTCATCGAGGCGACGTGGCTCTTCGGGCTTCCCCCCTCGAAGATCGACGTGCTCATCCACCCGCAGTCGGTGGTTCATTCCATGGTGGAGTACCGCGACGGGAGCCTCATCGCGCAGCTGGGAATCCCCGACATGCGGATCCCGATCGGGTACGCGCTCTCCTACCCTGAGCGGCTGCCCCTGGAACTCCCCCGGCTCAGGCGGCATCGGATGGACGGGTGGATGTTCGATCCCCCGGACCGGAAGCGGTTCCCGGCCCTCGCGCTGGCGTACGCCGCCGCGGAGTCCGGGGGGACGGCGCCCGCGGTGATGAACGCGGCCAACGAGGCCGCGGTCGGCGCGTTCCTGTCGGGAAGGATCCGGTTCACCGAGATCGTGGGGATCGTCGAAAACGTGTTGGCCGGCTGGCGGCGGAAGTCCCGGTCCGTTACCCTTTCCGACGTGATCCGCGACGACGCACAGGCCCGGGAGGACGCGGAGAGGCGGATCTCCAGGATCCGGATAAGGAGCCCGAAGAGGTGATGAACGTCCTGGCCGCCACGGCCCATTTCCTGACGACTCCCGCCGCCTTCATCGTGGTCCTGGGCATCCTGATCTTCGTCCACGAGTTCGGGCATTTCCTCGTCGCACGCCGGCTCGGCGTCGGCGTCACGAAATTTTCCTTCGGCTTCGGGCCGAGGCTTTTCGGCTTCAAGCGGGGGGAAACGGAATACATGGTTTCGGCCATCCCGCTGGGGGGGTACGTGAAGCTCGTCGGGGAGAGCGAAGGGGAGGAGATCCCGCCCGAGCTGCGGGAGCGTTCGTTCTCCCACAAATCCCTCGGGGTGAAGATTGCGGTCGTGGCGGCGGGCCCCCTGGGGAACCTCCTCTTCGCGGTCCTGGTCTTCTGGGTCGTCTTCCTCGGCGGGGTCCCCGTGCTGATGCCCAGGATCGGGGACGTGGTGGCCGATTCCCCGGCGGCGCGGGCGGGGCTTAAAGGCGGGGACGTGGTGCTGCGGGTCGGCGGGGAAGCCGTGGCGACGTGGGAGGACCTGGCCGCGAGAATCAAGCAGCAGGGCGCGGGGAGGGAGCTCGAACTGACCGTTCGCAGGGAGGGGAGGGAGATCGTCTTCAAGGTTTCCCCGGAGATACGCGAAGGGAGGAGCATCTTCGGGGAAAAGATCCGGGAGCCCAAGATCGGCATCATCGCCGGCCAGGAGATCGTGCGCCGGAAGTTGGGACCGGTCTCCGCGTTCCTGCGCGCCGGGAAGGAGACCGGAAAGCTGGTCGAGCTGACCGTCATGACGGTCGTCAAGCTGGTGACGCGCGTCCTCCCGTCCGAGACCCTCGGCGGACCGATCCTCATCGCGCAGCTCGCCGGCGACCAGGCGCGGCAGGGGGTGTCCCCGTTCGCCTATTTCCTCGGCCTGTTGAGCGTCAACCTGGGGATCCTGAACCTGCTGCCCATCCCGATCCTGGACGGCGGTCACATCCTCTTCTTTTCGATCGAGGCGATCCGGCGCAAGCCGCTGTCCCCGCAGACGAAGGCGATCGCGCAGCAGGTGGGGCTGGCCATCATCCTGATGCTGACGGCGCTCGTCTTCTACAA
>CAYILU010000072.1:0-7258 GCA_964364235.1 uncultured bacterium
GCTCGTGGAGCTTCTGCCCTTCACGCCGGGCGTGGAGAACCTGGTGTCCTCCGAGACGTGGCTCGAGGAGAAGCTCGGGCTGCTGCTCGAGGAGGATTTCTACTCCGCGCTCCTCTCCGTGCATGACCTGCTCCGCAGGGGGATGGTAACATACGACGATGTCCTGCCGTTGTTCCGGTAGGCGGGGTTGCGTTTGTTTCCGGAGCGGTCGTACAAGAAGTCATTTGGAGGGAACGGGATGAGATCTCGGAAACGGGGGAAGTGGGCGGGCGCGGTCCTCGCGGCGGCCGTGGCGCTTCTGGTGGCGGTCCAGGGAGGGGCGGCGGAGAAAAGGGAGAAGCGGGGCGAGAGCCCCCACGGGCGCAAGGACCAGAAATCGTGCGTTGTCTGCCACGTCTCCAACCCCGCGGAGGGGGCGGGCCAGCGCAGGGACGGCGGCCTGAAGTTCGGCGGGGACATCGTCGCCGTCTGCTCCTCCTGCCACGAGGGGTACCGGCACATGCATCCCGTGAAGATCGCGGTGGCGCCGGACATGAAGTCGCCGGAGGACCTGCCGCTCGACAAGGACGGCAAGATCACCTGCATCACCTGCCACGACGTGATGGAGGGTGCGGGGGTGCACCGCAAGAGGAAGGCGGTGGGCCGCCAGTTGTGCCTGAACTGCCACGTCGATTCCGACATCCTCGCGCAGGTGAGCTGGTACCCGACGCGCCTCGGGAAGGGCGAGAAAGGCCGGCTGGAGCTCAAGGTCGTGGAGTTCCGCATCCCCGCCAGGAAGGTCTACATCGGGGACTCGGTCCTTCTCTACTACTACGCGAAGAACGTGGACACGGGGGACATCCTCTTCGGGACGAACATCCTCTACGACGACGGGACGCACGGGGACCGGGTCGCGCACGATTCCATCTACACCCTGATGGAGGAAGCGCCCAGTAAGGGGAAGAAGAGCCGGATCGTATACACGGGATGGGTGGTCGATTCCGAGGTGAGGCGGAGCAACACCGTCACGCTCGCGGTGGAGTACGACTGACACTGGGACGGAGGGCAGATATGAAGGAAACGACCCTTAACCGGATGTTCCTGAACCGGATCGAGGAAGGCAAGGACGAAGTGCGTTATATCGTACCCCGGGACGGGAAGTGGGAACCCATGACCTACCGGGAGGTCGGCGCGGCCGCGCGGGAGATGGCCTGCGGCCTGATGAGCCTCGGGCTGGCCCGCGGGGAGAAGGTCGCGATCCTCTCCTCGACGAGGGTCGAGTGGTCCCTCTCCGACATCGCGGGGATCCTGGGAGGGTTCGTCACCGTCCCGATCTACCCCTCCAACCTTCCCGACCAGGTGGAGTACATCCTGTCCCACTCCCGCGCCCGCGTGGCCTTCGTCGAGGACGAGATGCAGTGGAACAAGGTGGCCGGCTCCCGGGGAAGGCTTCCGGAGTTGGGTGTCGTGGTCCTCCTCACGGGGAGTCCGGAGGGGAATGCCGGGACGATCGGACTTTCCGACCTTCGGTCGAAGGGCGCCGCGTACGCCGCGGAGCACCCCGGGGCGCTCGCCGCGCGGACGGAGGAGATCCGCCCGGAGGACGACCTGACCATCATCTACACGTCGGGGACCACGGGTCCGCCGAAGGGCGCCGTGATCCGCCACAGCAACGTCGCCTTCGACGTGACGTCCACCCTTTCGGTCCTTCCCTTTCCGAAGGGCGACATGATGCTCCAGTTTCTGCCGCTGGCGCACGTCCTGGGGCGGTTCGAGCATTTTCTTTCGTTTGACGCGATGGTGGTCACCGCCTTCGCGCGCGGCATCCAGACCGTGGCCGAAGACCTGCCTGCGGTCCGCCCGCATGTCATGGTCAGCGTACCTCGCCTGTACGAGAAGTTCTACGCCGCCGTCCTCTCCAAGGTGAACCAGGAAGGGGGGCTGAAGAAGCGGATCTTCCTGTGGGCGCTTTCGGTCGGACGCGAGGTCTCGGCGCGGAGGCAGCGGAAGGAGCCTGTCACAGGGTGGCTGTCCGTGAAGTTTTCCCTCGCGGACCGGCTCGTGTTCGGCAAGATCCGCGGGAGGCTGGGGGGCAGGCTCCGCTTCTTCATATCGGGGGGCGCCCCCCTTGCCCGGGAGATCGCAGAGTTTTTCCACGCAATGGGCATCCTGATCCTCGAGGGGTACGGGCTGACGGAAACCCCTTCCGTGGTGTCGGCCCAAAATGTTGATCAGTTCAAGTTCGGGACCGTCGGCAAACCCCTTCCCGGCACCGAGGTCAGGATCGCTTCCGACGGAGAGATCCTCATCCGCGGGCCGCACGTCTTCAAGGAGTATTACCGCGACCCGGAGGCGACGCAGGAGGCGATCGACCCGGAAGGATGGTTCCACTCCGGGGACATCGGGACGATCGACGACGAGGGGTTCCTCCGGATCACCGACCGGAAGAAGGACATCATCGTGACGTCGGGGGGGAAGAACGTCGCGCCGCAGAACATCGAGAATCTGCTGAAAACCGACAAGATGGTCAGCCAGGCGTTCGTCTACGGGGACCGGCGGAAGTACCTGACGGCCATCCTGACCCTTTCGCCCGAGGAGATCGTCAAGTGGGCGCAGGAAAACGGGATCGCCGAGCGGGATCCCGCCCTGCTGGCTGCGGCCCCGCGCGTCGAGGAGATGATGCGCGCCCGGGTCGAGGAGATCAACCGGTCGCTCGCCCCGTTCGAGCAGGTCAAGAAGTTCGTCCTCCTGGGAACGGACTTCTCCCAGGAGACCGGGGAGCTGACGCCCACCCTGAAAGTGAAGCGAAAGGTGGTGATCCAGAAGTACGGGGCGCTGCTCGATGCCCTGTACGAGAAGGATTAGCGATCGCCTTGCCCACCTCGGTTTACGAGATCAACAAGATCGCGGAAAAGGAACGTGAGCGGCTCCTGTCCCTCCTGATCCCCCCGCGGTTCCTCGAGAGGTTCTCGATCGATCCGGAGACGTTCCGGAACCCGGCCGGCCGGCGTTGCGTCACGTTCACCTGCCCGGAGAACATGCCGTTCTTCCAGATCGACCTGAGGCGCGATCCGGGGGACCGCGACGCCGCCTATTTCCTCGACATCTCCACCTCCCCGTTCGGGCAGGTGGAGATCTCCTTCATCATCGTGAACGACCCCGACGGGGAGCGGTACGACATCGACGTCGACAACCAGGGGCAGGACACCTATTTCGGGACGGCGCGCCGAAATGTCCCAGAAGAGATCCGCGCGATGGAGGCGGGCCTCGCGCCCGCCCAGGTGCGGCGGGGACTGCGGGCCATGCGGGACCTCATCGCGTCCTGGGACGGTTTTTTCGACCGCATCGGCCACCGCTTCTATTTTCTCGAGGCCTTGAGCTACAACAGCGCCATCCTTTATGAGCGTGGCGGCTTCCAATACGTCAAGGGAAAGGAGAAGATGGAGTATATCGATCGGGAGTTCCGCCCCGGGGGGGTTCTCCATGCACGGCTGGACGGGAGCACGCCGTTCCGGAAGCCGGAGCACTGGAAAACGGTCCGGGGGAGAAGCTGGGCGATCCACGACGGCATCCTCGACGAGCCGTGGGAGAGCCCGAAGATGTACAAAACCGTGGGGGTGGACGCGGGCGTATGCACATTCACGGCCGAAGGGTATTGAGAGCCGCGGTCATCCTCGCGGGAGTCTCGGCTCTCCTGATCGGAGCCGCCGCCGCGGCGCAGGAGGAGGAGCGTCCGAAGATCTTCCTCGAGAAGAAGATCTTCGCGGACACCTCCGACGGGAAGAAGAGCTTCTACGAGGTGCACACGGTCTCGGAGGGAGAGAGCCTGTGGAAGATCTTCAACCGCAGGTCACCCCTTTTCCCGGCGGAATACGTCCCGATGCTCAAGGAGTTCCGCAGAGCGAATCCGGGCGTTGCCGACCCGGGGATGCTCAAGGCCGGGCAGAAGATCCTCATCCCGTCGGGGCCGACCGCGCAGACGGATTCCCGCGTGGCGGAGGGGAAGGCGGTTCCGCATCGCGTGGCGAAGGGAGACAATCTCACGAAGCTCCTGAAAGCGCGTAAGGTCTCCCGCGCGGAGCTTCCCAGGTACCTGGGCGCCGTGAAGGAGCTCAACGAATCCGTCCGGGACGTGAACATCATTATCGCGGGCAGGACGATCCTGCTCCCGACCGGGGAGTACTTCGCACCCGCGGCGGAAAAGCTTCCGGAAACGGCCGCCAAAGAAGCCCCGAAAGAAGCCCCGAAGGAAGTCACAAAGGAAGTCCCGCCGGAAACCCCGCCGGAGCCGCCGGCGGTGGCGCTGTCCAGGGACGTCCCCCCGGAGCCTTTGCCTGCGGCGGCCGAGCCCGCGAAGCCGGAGGCGCAGCTCCGGGTTCCCGCCGCCCCTTCGCCGGCCGCGCCTGCGGTGATGACCGCCCCGGAGCCCCCGAAGCCGGAGCCCGCGAAGAAGGAGGAAGCGCCGGCGCTCCTTCCCCCCAAGCCTCCCTACCGGGGGCTCCTGACCGATCTCCTCACGGGCCTCGGGGAGAAGTGGGTCGACCGCGGGACGCTCTACCTGCCGGTCCCATCGGGCGGGGAGGTGGTCCTCAACCTGGAGGACTTTCCCATCGCGCGATTCTCGAACGGGACGCAGGCCCTGATCGATTTCCGGGGGGCGCTGCCGCGGGAGATCCGCGCCCTGATCCTGGAGACGTGGAAGAACTACCGGGTGGTTTCCTTCGAGGGCGCCGGCGACGCGGGCGAGATGGTCCACCGGCTTCTCCAGGCGTCCGGCTACCATTCGGTGAAGGAGGGGATCTCCCATCCCCTGGTCATCGGGGAGAGGGTATCCGTGACCCTGCCGGCCCGGTGGGTGGTGCTCCAGACCCCCGACAGCCTGCTCAAGGGGCAGGTGATCTTAGTGAAGGAGGTTCCGGAGAAGCCCGCGGGCGATCTCGTGGCGGTCCTCCGGTACGCCGACCGCGTGGGAATCCGGGTGCTCCCGTTCGCCACCGACCCCTCGGCGCTCGAGGGTTTCCTGGTCGGGATCGGCGAGGCGGTCGAGGAGGTCGAACCCCCGCGTCGCGCCGTCCCTTCGGCGGGGCTGCCGGCGCTCGATTTCGCGCTGGACTACCTCGGCATCCCGAAGAAGGAAGAGGAGCGGCTGACGATCGGTGGGAAGGGGCACGCGTTCCGCCTGGTCATCCAGCCCGAGCGGCTTTTCGAGACGGGCGGCAAGCGGTACGTCGTCGATACCGGGAAGATGGCCCCCGCCCTCCGTGCGATCGTCCGGGACGCGGGGTTCGCCGTGTTCCCCGTCGGGAAGGACGACACGGGGAAGGGGATTTTCCAGCGGCTGCTCAAGGAGGCCGGGATTTCCTCGGAGGCCCGAAAAGGATTTCTCCTGTCCGGAGGTGACAAGGGGGGATACTCGGTCCGCGTCACCGGGACGTTCCTGACGTCGGCGGAGTGGCTGGAAGCGAAGAAATTGCGGGGAGCGGTCCTGATCGCAGGAAGGACGCACACCGCGACGAGGACCCTCCTCCGGGACCTCGGGGTGGAAATCGTTGAGTGGTGACTCTTCCGTAAACCGGTCGTCCCTGTTCGGGCTGGTCAGTTTCCGTCCCCGGCTCGCGGTCGTCCTGATCTTCCTGACCCTCACCGTGGCCGTGGTGGGCTATCACATCTCCAGCGACTCGGGCACCCGGCGGGTGGAAGGGATGGGGCGGGAGGCGCTGCGGATCTTTTCGGCGGCGAAGATCGAACAGGCCAAGGGCGCCCCCCCGCGCGACCCCGCCGGGATCGAGGAGCGGGTCAAGGAGTGGATCGGGGTGAAGGTGGCGCTGCCCAGGGACGAGAAGTTCTTTTCCTACAAGGGCGTTACCAGGGAAAAGATCGGGAAGCGGACGGCGGCGGCGATTCACCTCGCCTTCGCCGGCGAGCCTTATCTCTTGATGGTCCTGCGCCAGGAGGCGCTCCGCGGCGCGGAAGCCCCTTCCCCGCTGTTTTCGGGGTCCTCCTTTCTCTCCTGGGAAAAAGAGGGAATGTCGTTCGTGTTCTGGGAGAGGGACGGAGTACAATATTTACTGGTTTCCGATGTCGACCTTACGCACACATTCGACCTGGTCCGGCGATATTTCACCTGACCGGTCATCACGGCGGGACACCACAGGAGGGACATCATGAACGTCGCGAAGCGGATGATGCGGAACCCCGTGCACGTGGACGAGAACGACTCGATGAAAAAGGCGATGGACCTGCTGAGGGAGCACGAGATCCGGCACCTGCCCGTCCTCAAGGACGGTGAGAAGCTCGTCGGGATCCTCTCCGAGAGGGACATCAAGCAGGCGTCGCCGTCCCCGGCCACCGCCCTCGAAATCCGGGAAATCTACTACCTCCTCGACAAGGTGAAGGTCAAGCAGATCATGACCCGGCGGCCATACACCATCTCCTCGACCGCCCCCATCGAAGAGGCGGCCCTGATCCTGCGGGAGAAGAAGATCGGCTGTCTCCCGGTGGTCGAGGAGGGGAGGCTGGTGGGGATCATCACGGAGACCGACATCCTGGACGCCTTCATCGAGTCGATGGGCGTCAGCGGCCCGGGGTACCGCGTGGAGCTTGCCCTGCCGAACCGTCCCGGGATGCTCTACGAGGTCCTCAAGCTCCTGAAGGACTTCGACGTGAACATCGTCTCGGTGGCGACGGCCGCGCACGAGGACCCGGAGATGAAGATCCTCATCCTCCGAATCGAGACGAAGAACTACAAGGTCCTCAAGTCGGCCCTCAAGAAGGCGGGCTACGAAATGCTGTCCGCGGATTGACTTCGGTCAAGGAACCAGGGGCGGGAGAATGACATCCTATGCCCGGGAGAATATGAAGGGAGGAAGATTGCATGAAATCGGAAGTCCAGACGGTGCTGAACAAGATTCGCCCGGCCCTCCAGGCGGACGGGGGAGATGTGGAACTCGTCGATGTCGAAGAGGGCGTGGTGAAGGTGCGCCTTACAGGCGCATGCAGCGGCTGCCCGATGGCCACGATGACGTTGAAAGGCGGCATCGAGGCGGCGCTGAAGCAGGAGATCCCCTCGGTAATACGGGTGGAGCAGGTGTAATCCGACTTTCATCAGGGGGGCAGTAATGGCTTACAAGATCACGGAGGAATGCATCGCCTGCGGCGTGTGCGTACCCGAGTGCCCCGCCCAGTGCATTTCGGAAGGGGACCCGATCTACATAATCGATGCGGACAAGTGCACCGATTGCGCAGCCTGCGCGGGCGTGTGCCCCACCGCCGCGTGCGT
>CAYILU010000073.1:0-7250 GCA_964364235.1 uncultured bacterium
GGGAGGAGAAGCTTCCCCGTCGCCAGGCCGAGACCGGAAAACGCCAGGGCCAGGACCATCCCCGAGAGGGCGAAAAGGATCAGGCCCGCGAGCAGTCCGTGCTCCACGGCCTGGGAGTCCCCCCGTTCCACGGACTCGATGGTGAGCGCGGCGATCCTTCCGTTGACGCGGCGGATGAGGCGGTCCGCGGCTTTTCCCAGCTCCGCGCAGGGCACGGAAAGGAGCAGCAGGGCGGTGAAGCTGCCCGCGTCGAGACCGACGGAGGAGGAGGCCACCGCGGCCGCCGCGCCTCCGAACATGGCGGCCCCCGTGTCGTCGGGGGGGATCGACGCGCCCACGGGAAGCCTGGCGAGGTACAAAAGCTCCAGCACCGCGCCGACCTGCGCGCCCGCCGCGACGTTGCCGAACACCGCACCCATTGCGGTGGCAACCACCAGGGGGCGGTGAAGCATCAGCTGGAAGGCGGCCGTCCGGTCAACGTACGCGATTGCCCCGATCGCCGCCGCGAGGAGGAACTGCCAGACCATCGCTATTTCCGCTCGGGCCCATAGGAAGTCCCGGCCTCGAAGGGGGTGGCGCGGACGTTCACGTCGACCCCGTGGTCGCGGAAGTTGTGGACCGCTTCGAAATCCTCCGGTGAGAAGAACACCGACGGGGAGATTTCCACCTTCCCGGCGGCGTGGTGGAGGTTCCCGATGTTGACGGATGAGAAACGGGTGCCGGCGTCGTAGATCCGGAGCGCGTCCGAGAAGGTCGAGCAGAGGAGGATCGCTCTCTCCCCGTGGCTGTCGACCACATCGAGCTCCTTCGCGACCTCGTCCAGCCGGCAGAAAACCATGTGGATCGACGGTGGGACCGCAAGCTCCATGACCGACCTGAGGAAGGGGTTCCCGGCCAGGTCGTCGTTCGCCACCACCAGGCAGTTGGCCCCGGTGTGCGGCAGCCAGGTCTCCACCACCTGCCCGTGGATCAGCCGGCAATCCACCCGCACCAGAACAAGCGACATGTCTACTTCTTCTCCGCCTTTTTCTTCAGCATATCCCCGGGAATCGTGATGTTGCGCTGGCCGTATTCCTGGATGTGCCGCGCCAGCTCCGACAGGGACATCGTCGCGCGGGCCATCGGCAGCTTGATCATCATCGGGAGGTTGACCCCCGTCACCACCTCGACCTGGTGGGTCCCGAGGAACGACAGGCCGATATTGGACGGGGTGCCCCCGAACATGTCGACCAGGAGAAGAACCCCTTTCCCCAGGTCGACCGTCCGGATCGCCCCCTCCATCGCCTGGCGGATCTCGTCCATGCCGGTTTTCGGGTCGATGTCGACCGCGACCGAGTTCTCGACCTTCCCGACGATGATCTCGGCGGCGTGGAGCAGTTCCGTGGCCAGGCGGCCATGGGATATCACGACGATGCCGATCATTTCGGGCTCCTGCCGGGGAGGGACGTCCGCCCGATGTCGCGGTGGACCACGACGGGCCCCGCGGCCCGGCCGAGCCTCTTCGAAAGGGCTTCGGCGACGGCCACGGACCGGTGTCTCCCGCCCGTGCACCCGATCCCCAGCGTGAAATATGCCTTCCCCTCCTTTGTATAGAGGGGGAGGAGGAATTGCAAGATGGAGGTCAGGAGGCGGAGGAACTTGCGCGTGTTCTGCGCCGAAAGGACGTAGTCGCTGACCCTCCGGTCCAGGCCGGTGAGGTGCTTGAGATTCGGTACGAAGTTGGGGTTGGGGAGAAACCGCACGTCCATGACCATGTCCGCCTCCAGGGGGATCCCGTGCCGGTAGCCGAAGGAAACGATGCTGACGTGCAGGCCCTCCGCCTTCTTCTTGCGGAAACGGCGCAGGAGCTCGTCGCGCAGCTGGTGGACCGTAAACTCCGACGTGTTGAGCACCGTGTCGGCCATCTCGCGCAGCGGGGTCAGCACCCGTCGCTCGCGCCGGATCGCCTCCTTGGCCCCGCCCCGCCCGGCCAGGGGGTGCTTCCGCCGGGTCTCGCTGAAACGGCGCAGGAGCACCTCGTCGCCCGCGTCGAGGAACAGCACCTGGATACCGTGGCCCTGCCGCCGCAGATCCTCGGTCACCAGGGCGAAGTCCGGCAGGAACTCGCGGCCCCGGACGTCGGCGACGAGGGCGATCCTGGCCCCCTCGCCCCGCGCCTCGGAGACCACGTCGACGATCTTGGGCAGGAGCACCGAGGGGAGATTGTCGACGCAGAAATAGCCGATATCCTCGAACACCTTGATCGCCGTGCTCTTCCCCGAACCGGAGACGCCCGTAAGGATGACGACGCGGGCACGGTTCCGGGCGTTCCTGGCCGGCTTCATCGGGAAGGGGTATCCTCCGCCCGGCGGGTCTGCCGCTCCACGAGATCTCGGGCGGAATGAAATCCCTGGGTCTTCAGGATGTGGTTCCTGACAGCCACCTCCACGATCGTGGCCAGGTTGCGCCCGGGGGAGACCGGGATGAGAAGCGTCGGGATGGAGACGCCGAGGAAGACGGTCCTGAGGTCCGTAAGGCCGAGGCGGTCGTACTCCTTCCCCGGATCCCATTCCTCGATCTGGATGACCAGCCCCACTTTTTTCAGATCGGTGATCGCGGAGAGGCCGAACAGGTCCCGGAGGCTGAGGATCCCCAGGCCCCGGATCTCCATGTGGTGCCGGGTGAGCTCGCTCCCGCTCCCGAGGACGGTCGCGGACCCGCGCTTCTCGATGCTGATGATGTCGTCGGCGACGATGCGATGCCCGCGCAGGATGAGGTCGAGCGCGCATTCGCTCTTCCCGATCCCGCTCGGGCCCAGGAGCATGACCCCCAATCCGAGCATGTCCATCAGCACGCCGTGGACCGTGGTCGTCTCGGCGAACAGCTGTCCGAGGTGCTGGAGGGTTTCCTCGATCAGCCGGGAGGTCGGAAGCTCCGACGACAGAAGCGGGACGGCGTGCCGCTCGGCCGCGTCCACGAAGACGCGCGGAACGCGCAGGGAGCCGCACACGACGGCGCAAGCCAGCGGCCCCGAGAAGAAGAGGTCGGCGATCCCCTCCTGCCGTTCCGGGGGCTGGTTCTCGAAGTAGGTGATCTCGGTGTCCCCCAGGACCTGGATGCGTCCCTCGTGGATCGACTTCACCTCCCCGGTCATCGCCAGGCCGGTCTTCTGGACCCGCTGGTCGGAGACCTCCCGCACAAGGCCGCCGGCTCCCGCCAGCAGCCGTATCCCCAGCTGCGCCGCGCAGGATTGCAGAAAACGGTCGACCGTAATGGGCACTTCCTGCCTCCTTGGGCCAAGCTTTACGCCCGGTCGTCCTCCTCCTTGAGTATCCTCCGAAACTCGTCGGCGTCCCTGGCGGCAAGGAGCGACTGCCGGAACCTCGGGTCCTTGAGCAGCCTGGAGATGCGGGCCAGCGCCTTCAGGTGCATTCCGGCCGACTGCTCGGGAGCCACGACGAGGAAGAACAGGTGGGTCGGCTTGCCGTCGAGGGAGTGGAACTGCACGCCCGGGCGGCTGCGGCCGACGACGGCGACGAGCCGGTCAAGGCCGGGGACTTTCCCGTGCGGGATCGCCACGCCGTCCCCGATCCCGGTGCTGCCGAGGCTCTCCCGGCCCATCAGGATCGCCGTCAGGCTCCGGGCCGAAAGCGACGGGACCCCGGCGGCCACCACTTCCGACATTTCGCGCAGGACCCCTTCCTTCGTCTCCGCCCGGAGGTCTTCCATCACCCCTCCCGGCGTGACGATGTCCAGGATCTTCATCGGGCGGCCGGCTCCGTGAACCCGATGTTGCCGTCCTGCTGCCGGAAGACGACGCTGGGCTGGTTCGTGTCCTGGTTGACGAACATCACCACGTCCACCTTGAGGAGGTCGAGGTGATGGGCTGCCTCCTCAACGCTCATCGGCTTGGGCAGGAAGTTGTCGGACCGGACGATCAGCGGCCCGCCCCCCTCGCTCTCGGAGATCGTGAGGGAGGAACCCGAAACGATCGGCGCGGGGAGGCCTCCCTGTCCCTTGTCTTTACGTTTTTCGCGGTATTTCTTGAGCTGCCGCTCGACCTTGTCGCACACCAGGTCGATGGCGGAGTAGAGGTCGTCGGTGGACTCGAACGCCTTGATCGTGATCCCCTTGCTTGTCACGAACACCTCGGCGATGTGCCGGTATTTCTCCACCGAGAGGGTGACGTTCGCGTCGAACGTATTGTCCACGACCTTCTGGATCTTGCCGAGTTTCTCCACGACGTAATCCTTGAGCGCCTTGCTCGGATCGACATGGCGGAAAGTGACGTTGATATTATTCACCTTTTCGCCCTCCTTTGCATTATCGGAATCTTGCGCCTAGAACAGTTTCTTTCTTCTCGACGACGGGAGCATCCCCAACTTGGCGCGGTACTTGGTCACGGTTCGGCGGGCAATCCGGATCCCCTGGTTCCGGAGCAGGCGCATCAGCTCCTGGTCGCTTAAAGGTTTGTCACCCCCCTCCGAAGCGATGATGTCCCGGATCTTCTCCTTGACCGACTCGGAGGCGATGTCCTCCTTCCCCCCGTCGCGGTTCAACCCCGAGTTGAAGAAGTACTTCAGCTCGAAAATACCGTGCGGAGTGTAGACGTACTTCCCGCTCGTCACCCTGGATACGGTGGACTCGTGCATCGAGATGTCCTCGGCGACGACCCGGAGAGTCAACGGCTTCAGGTGCTCCGGCCCCCGGTCCAGGAAGTCGCGCTGGAGCTTCATGATGCTCTCCACGACCTTATAGATGGTCCTTTGCCGCTGCTGGATGCTCTTGATGAACCACAACGCCGCGTTGACCTTCTGCTTCAGGAATTCCCGGTCCTCCTTCGGGAGCGAATCCCCCGAGGAGAGGAGCCGCCGGTAATAGGAGCTGAGCCGCAGGCGAGGCTGCCCGTCCTCGTTCAGGGTGATCACCCACTGGTTGTCCACCTTGAAGATATAGACGTCGGGGGTGATGTAATTCACGTCCTCCCCCGAGAAGCCGCGCGCCGGCTTGGGGGAGAGGGAAACAATCTTCTGGTAGGCCTCCTTGACCGCTTCGCGGGAGACCTTCAGCCGGCGGGAGATCCCCGCCAGGTCGCCGCGGGAGAACAGGTCGAAGTGGTCGGCGAGGATCTTCATGGGAAGGGCGAAATCGTCCCCCTTTTCGCGCGCCTGGATCATCAGGCACTCCCGCAGGTCGCGGGCCCCGACGCCGGACGGGTCCAGCGACTGGAGCTTCGCGATCGCCCGCTCCACCATCTCCGGCGGTTTCGAGAGGGCTTCCGCGGCCTCCTCGGCGGTGATCCTCAGGTAGCCGTTGTCGTCGAGGTTGCCGATCAGGTAGGCGGCGATTTCCCGCAGCGACTCGTCCGGCTCGTAGAGGTTCATCTGCGTCTCGAGGTGCTCGGCGAGGGTGGGCTTCCGGGTCAGGAGGTTCTCGTAGTACGGCCTGCCGTCCTCCTCCTCCTGGTCCCGCTCCACGTAGCCTTCCGACCGCGCCCCGTCCCCGAAATAGTAGTCCCAGTCGACCCGGTCGATCAGGCCGTTTTCCTCCCGGGGCCGCGGCTCCTCCGAGGCCGGCGTTGTAATCTCTTGCCCCGCCCTCTCCTCCCCGGGCTTGGCCTCCTGCGCAGGGGACGCCTCTTCCTCCGGCCCCTCCTCCTGCTCCTCTTCCAAGATGGGGTTCTTCTCGAGTTCCTCGCGGACCGCCTGCTGGAGCTCCAGGCGCGAAAGTTGCAAGAGTTTTATCGCCTGCTGCAGCTGGGGGGTCATCACCAGCTGCTGGGAAAGCTTCAGGGACTGTCGTAACTCCAGCGCCATTCCTGCCCCAAACCGTCAGAGTGTAAACCCGTCTCCCAGATAGATTTCCCGCACCCGCGCCGATGCGGCGATCTCCTCGGGGTTCCCCGCGAGGAGAATCTCCCCTTCCGAGATGATGTATGCCCGGTCGCACACCCGCAAGGTGTCGCGCACGTTATGATCCGTTATTATAACCCCGATTCCTTTCTCTTTTAACCTCAGGATAATCTGCTGGAGGTCGGCCACCGAGATCGGGTCGATCCCGGCGAAAGGCTCGTCCAGGAGCAGGAAGGACGGCGACATCACGAGCGCCCGCGCGATCTCCACGCGGCGGCGCTCCCCCCCGGAAAGCGAAAAGCCCATCGTTTCGGCGACGTGGGAAATGCGCATCTCCCCGAGCAGGTGGGAAAGCCGCTCCCCCCGCTCGCCCGCGGAGAGCCCGGTTTCCTCGAGGAACGCGAGGATGTTGTCCCGGACCGTCAACTTCCGGAACACCGACGGCTCCTGGGGGAGATAACCGAGTCCCATCCGGGCCCGGCGGTGCATCGGCAGGCGGGTGACGTCCTGGCCGTTAAGCGTCACTCCCCCGCGGTCCGGCGAAACAAGGCCGACCATCATGTAGAAGATCGTGGTCTTCCCCGCCCCGTTGGGGCCCAGGAGCCCGACGACCTCCCCCGGCCCGATGTCGAGCGAAACCTCCTTCACCACCTCCCGGTGGCGGTACCGCTTCGACAGGTCCCGGACGGCGAGCGATTTCATCGGCCTGCCTTCCCCTTCTCTTTCGCGTCCGTCAGCCCTTTCGGCTGGATGACCGCCTTGACGCGGCCCCCTTCCCCCCCGGTCACCACGGACCGGTTTTCCCGGAGGAAAATGGTCACCGTCTCCCCTTTCAGGGTGTTCGCACCCTGGATGAGGTCCGCCCCCCCCGAAAGGACGATCCGTTGCTCCAGGTTGAAGAAGACCGCCCGGGCCGCGCGCGCCTCCCGCCCTTCCTGGGTCACGCGCACACCCCCCTCGGCCACGATCTTCTCGATGACGCCCGACTCCCGGGCATATTCCGCGAACAGGCGGTCGGAGGACAGCGTCACGTCTCCCTGCTTCGCCACGACGCTCCCCTCGAAAGCCACCGAGTTCCTGACGCTGTCGGCGGACAGGCGGTCGGCGGTGATCTCGATGGGGAGTGTCCCCGGCTCCTCCGGCCGGGGGGCCTTGCGTTCCTGCCCGAAAGCCGTGGAGGTCCCGACGACAAGGATCAGGACAACCGCGAGTGCCATTCGTTTTCGCATCGCCTCACCTCATCCCGCGAAACGCCCGGGTTGATTCCACCCGGGTCCTGGTATTGGAAAGCGCCATCTTCCCCTCCCGCCAGCTCCAGACCAGGTTGTCCCCCGACACCAGCAGGCCGGGGCCCGAAAGCCTGACGTCCCCCGCGGCGGTCATCACGCGGTCCGGAAGGGAAAGGCTTGCCGCGGCGAC
>CAYILU010000074.1:0-7227 GCA_964364235.1 uncultured bacterium
ATTTGCATGAAAATCATACATAAATACGTTCTGGCGGAATCCGTCGGGCCATTCCTTATCGGGCTGTTCACGTTCACCCTCGTCGTCCTGCTTCACCGTTTCGCCCGCCTCGCCGACCTGGTCATCGCCAAGGGCGTCCCCACCGGACTCGTGGGAAGGCTGCTTCTCTCCCTCTTTCCAACCTTCCTCGAGATCACCCTTCCCGCCGCGCTGCTCCTTGCCGTCCTTCTCGCCCTGGGCAGGCTCGCCTCGGACTCGGAAACGACGGCGCTTTGCACCGCCGGCATCGGGATGCGCGGGTTGGCCGCGCCGATCCTCGCCTTGAGCGGTGCGGCTTTCCTCGCCAGCCTCTTCGTCGCCTGGAGCGGGATCCCGTGGGGAACCCGCCAATTGCAGGAGACCATCGCGCAGATCATTTCCATCCGGGCCGGGGCGGGAGCAACGGAGCACACTTTCCAGGAGGTCACCCCCGGCGTCCTCATCTATCCCGACCAGGTATCCGGGGACGGGACGCGGATGAGCGGTATCCTTCTGTCCCAGCGCGTGGAAGGGCAGGACCCCCTGCTGGTCTTCGCCAGGGGGGGGGAGTTCTTCCCGGAAAAAGGGGGGCGCTTCGTGAGGCTCTTTCTTACGGAGGGGACCATCCACCATGAAGACGCCGCGGCGGGCGTGTACAGGACCGCCTCCTTCGGCCGGATGGATTTTCTCCTCCCCCTCGGGCTTGCCGGAGCCGGGGAAGGCGACGACCCGAAGCAACTCACCCTTCCGCAGCTTTCCCGCAGGATCGCCGCTTCGGGGAACGGCGCGAAGGGGGCGGCCTACCGCTACCACTTTCACCGGCGGCTCTCCCTCGCGGCCTCCTGCCTCTCATTCGGCCTGTTCGCCATACCGCTCGCCCTTTTCCGGCGGGCGAGGGGGAAATCGCCCGCCTTCGCGATCACCGTCTCCGTGATCGTCTTCTACTACATGTTCCTCGCCGCCGGAGGCGCGATGGAGTCCCGGGCCCCCGCGGCGATGGTCCTCCTCCTCTGGCTTCCCAACGCCGTCGTGCTCTCCCTCGCTTGCTGGTCCCTCTGGCGGTCGGAGTCGCGCATGATCTCCCTTCCAACACTCTTCGGACGCCCCCCGGGAAAGAAATGACGATCCTCACCCGGTATCTGCTGAGGGAATTCTTCCGGATGGCGGCGGCCTGCATCCTGGGGTTCCTGGCCCTTTTCTTAGTGATCGATTTCGTCGAGGCGGCGGACGAGTTCATCCGGTTCCACGCCACAGCGGGGGAGATCCTCCGGTACTACCTCTTCCGTATCCCGAACGTGTTCTTCTTGATCTCCCCGGTGGCGGTTCTCATGGCCGTCCTCATCACCGTTTCCCTCCGGGGGAGGGCCAACGAGTTCACCGCGATGTTCTCCGTCGGGGTGAGCCCGCTGCGGGTGTTCGCCCCCCTCATCGCGGGGTGCGCCCTCGTCTCCGCCCTTTCCCTGGGAAGCTCGGAGATCCTCGCCCCCGAGGCCAACCGGCTGGCGCGGGAAATCGCGAGGATGCGGATCAGGCCGGGGCGGGTGGCGGCGCAGTTCTCCCTCAACCGGTACTGGATCCGCGGGGAAAACGCGATCCTATCCGCGCAGGTGGTGGACACGGCCAGCCGCGCGCTGCAAGGGTTCCAGTACCTGGAGGTCGACCGGAACTTCCGGCTCCTGCGGCGCATCGACGCGAAAGTGGCGGAATCGGCCGGCGGGGAAACGTGGACGCTACGCGACGGGTGGGAACGGCGGTTCGACGGGGATCTGCAGGCCGTCCCGTTCACGGAGAAGGCGTACGGATTCCGGGAGACGATCCAGGGGTTCCTGGACGGCGAAACCCCCCCGGGGGAGATGACCTACGAGCAGCTTTCCGGCTATATCGGCGATTCGAAGGCCAAGGGATACGACGTGCGCCGGTACGAGGTGGACCTGCACGCCAAGCTGTCGTACCCGCTCCTCAACGTCATCGTCGCCCTGATCGCCATCCCACTCGCCCTGCGCACGCCCCGCTCGGGAGGCGTGTGGAGGAGCATCGGGGCGGGTCTTCTGGTCGGCTTCTTCTGCTGGATGGCCCTGTCCGCGTCGCTGTCCCTGGGGCGGAGGGGGATGCTCCCCCCCCTCGCGGCGGCCTGGCTGCCGGACGCGCTGTTCGCCTTCGCCGGGGCGATGCTGTTCCGCCGGCGCCACGCCTGATCGAAGAGGATCCCGCGTTCCCGGGAACCCGGGTCCCTTACGTTCCCATTTCCCATGAGGCGAGATATTTTTTCTGCTCCGGGGTCAGGCGGTCGATCCGCACGCCGGTGGCCTGAAGCTTCAGCCGCGCGATCTCCCGGTCGATCGGCTCGGGGACCTTGTAGACCTTCTCCTCCAGTTTTTCCCGCTGGCGCACGAGGTATTCCGCCGACAGCGCCTGGTTCGCGAAACTCATGTCCATCACGTTGGAGGGGTGCCCCTCCGCGGCGGCCAGGTTGATGAGCCGCCCCTCCGCCAGTACGTGGAGGGCCCTCCCGTCGCGCATCCGGTACTCCTCGACGAACGGCCGGATGGTGCGAACCGACTTCGACAGGCCGGCGAGCGCGGGGATGTCGATCTCGACGTTGAAGTGGCCGGAGTTGCAGACGATCGCGCCGTCCTTCATCTTCTCGAAATGCTCGCGCCGCAGCACGTGGAGGTTTCCGGTCAGCGTGCAGAAGATGTCCCCCACCTTCGCCGCCTCGGCCATCGGGAGGACTTCGAACCCGTCCATCAGCGCCTCGAGCGCCGGAAGCGGGTCGACCTCCGTGACCAGGACCCGGGCGCCCATGCCCCTGGCGCGCATCGCGAGCCCGCGGCCGCACCATCCGTACCCGGCGACGACAAAGCACGACCCGGCGAGCAGCCGGTTGGTCGCCCGGAGGATCCCGTCGATCGTGGACTGCCCCGTTCCGTACCGGTTGTCGAAGAAATGCTTGGTCTTGGCCTCGTTCACCGCCACGATCGGGTAGCGCAGCACCCCTTTGTCCGCCATGGCGCGCAGCCGGATGACCCCCGTGGTCGTCTCCTCCGTGCCGCCGATCACGGCTTTCAGGTATTCCCTCTTCTTAGTGTGGATCACGGTGACCAGGTCCGCCCCGTCGTCCATCGTCACGTGGGGGGCGATGGCCAGCGCCTGGAGGATGTGGCCGTAGTACGTCTTCCGGTTCTCCCCCTTGATCGCGAACACCCGGATGCCGTCGTGCCGGACCAGCGAGGCGGCGGCGGTGTCCTGCGTGGAGAGCGGGTTGGACGCGCACAGGGACACCGTCGCTCCCCCCGCGGACAGCACCTGCATGAGGGCCGCGGTCTCGGTGGTCACGTGCAGGCACGCGGCGATGCGAATCCCCTTGAGCGGCTTCTCCTTCGCGAACCGGTCCCCGATGGACCGGAGGACGGGCATGTCCTTCTTCGCCCACTCGATGCGGTCGCGCCCGGCCACCGCCAGGCGCACATCCTTCACGTCGTAGCCGTTTCCGCGGGCCATGACCCTCTTCTCCTTTTTCCTTTAGGCTTTAAACCCGGCGTGCTTGCGCAACGCTTCCTTCTTGTCGGTCCTCTCCCAGGTGAAATCGGGAAGCTCCCGCCCGAAGTGGCCGAGGGACGCGGTCTTCCGGTAGATCGGGCGCAGCAGGTCCAGGGCTTTCGTGATCACCCCGGGGCGGAGGTCGAAGGTGTCCCGGATCGCCCGCTCGATCTTCTCCTCCGGGACGCGCGCCGTTCCGAAGGTGTCCACCAGTACCGAGACCGGCTCCGCCACCCCGATCGCGTAGGCGAGCTGGAACTCGCACTTCCTCGCAAGCCCCGCCGCCACCACGTTCTTCGCCACGTACCGGGCCATGTAGGCCGCCCCCCGGTCCACCTTGGAGGGGTCCTTCCCGGAGAAGGCCCCGCCGCCGTGGCGGCTGTACCCGCCGTAGGTGTCGACGATGATCTTGCGGCCGGTCAGGCCCGTGTCGCCGTGGGGTCCGCCCACCACGAACCTGCCGGTGGGGTTGATGTAGTATTTCACGTTCTTCGCCAGGAGCTCCTTCGGGATGGCTTTTTTCACCACCTCCTCGACGATCCCCTCGGTGAGCGCCTTGCGGCTCACGTCCTCGGCATGCTGCGCCGAGCAGACCACCGCGGTCACCTCCCTGGGGGACCCGTCCACGTAGCGGACCGTCACCTGGCTCTTGCCGTCCGGCCGGAGCCAGCGGAGCACCTTCTTTTCCCTCGCATCGGTGAGGCGGGCGCAGATCCTGTGCGCGAAGGAGATCGGCATCGGCATCAGCTCCTTCGTCTCGTCGCAGGCGAACCCGAACATCATCCCCTGGTCCCCGGCGCCCTGCTTCTCGTTCGTCCCCCGGTCGACCCCCCGCGCGATGTCGGGGGACTGCCGGTCGATCGCGGTGACCACCGCGCAGTTGTGGGCGTTGAACCCCTTGGCTTCCCCGGTGTACCCGATGCCCGTGACGGTCTTCCGCACGATGCCGGGGATGTCCAGCAACGCCGCGGTCGTGATCTCGCCGGCGACGATGACCAGGCCGGTGGTAACCATCGTCTCGCAGGCCACCCTGCCCCGCGGGTCCTGGCGGATGATCTCGTCGAGGACAGCGTCGGAAATCTGGTCCGCCACCTTGTCGGGATGCCCTCCCGTCACCGATTCCGAAGTGAAAAGAAACTCGCTCATGCCGTGCCGCTCCTGGAAAGATTGATTGGCCGAACCGTCGAATTATACGTCAAAAGTGCTCTTCGGGGAACAGGTCCTCGAGCTTCTTGTGCAGGATCCTGCCGATCTCGGCGGCGGTCCCGTGGAGCAGCAGGCCCCCGACGAATTCCTTCGCCTCGTAGGCGACCGACTTCCGGAGGATCCGTTTCACCCGCGGGATCGACGTCGCGTTCATGCTGAGCTCGTCCATCCCCAGGCCCAGGAGGACAAAGGCGTAGAAGGGCTCGCCCGCCATCTCCCCGCACATCGACACGGGAATCCGGGCGTCGTGGGCGCCCTCGACGATCCGGCGGATCAGCCGGAGGATCGCGGGGTGCAGCGGCTCGTAGAGGTAAGACACGTGCTCGTTCACGCGGTCGATCGCCAGGGCGTACTGGATCAGGTCGTTCGTCCCGATGCTGAAGAAATCGGTCTCCTTTGCGAGAAGGTCGGCGACCATCGCGGCGGAGGGGATCTCCACCATGATCCCGACAGGTATCTCCTTGTTGAACGCGACCTTCTTCTTCCGGAGCTCCGCCTTCGCCTCCTCGACGACCGCGAGCGCCGACCGAAGCTCCGCAACCCCCGAGATCATCGGGAACATCATCCGGACCACCCCGTGGTTGGACGCCCGCAGGATGGCGCGAAGCTGCTGCTTGAAGATCTCCTTCTCCTTGAGGCAGAACCGGATGGCCCGCAGACCCATCGCGGGGTTCATCTCGTCGGCCAGCTCGATCTGTGAGGCGAACTTGTCGCCTCCCAGGTCGAGCGTCCGTATCGTGACCGGGCGTCGGGCGAACTTCTCCGCCACCCGCCGGTAGGTCTGGTATTGCTCCTCCTCGGAAGGAAGGTCTTTCCGGTTCAGGAACAGGAATTCGGTCCGGTAGAGCCCGATCCCTTCCGCGCCGCCCCGCAGGGCGACGTCCGCCTCCTCGGGGAACTCGATGTTCGCGTGGAGCCGCAGAACCCTGCCGTCGCGGGTGACGGCCGGGAGCCTGGCGAACTTCGCCAGATCACGGATGCGGTGCAGGTACGCCTTCCTCTTCTCCGTGTACTCGATGACCGCCTCGGGGCCGGGCCGGAGGATGACGATCCCCTCCTCGCCATCGAGGATGACCTCCTCATGCTCCGCGTACTCGTCGGTCACCCGCTCCAGGCCGACCACCGCGGGGATGCCTAAGGACCGCGCGGTGATGGCCGTGTGGGACGTCTTGCTCCCGACGTCCGTGGCGAAGCCCAGGACAGGGCTCTTCAGGATCTGGGCCGTGTCGGCGGGGGAAAGGTCGTGGGCGATCACGATCACCGGCTCGCGGATGGAAGCGACCGAGTCGACGGGGCGGCCGGCGAGGTTCTCCAGCACGCGGTGGCCGATCTGGCGAAGGTCGTGCCCCCTCTCGCGGAGGTACTGGTCCTCGATGCGATGGAACGTTTCCAGGAGGTTCTGGAGAACCTTGTTGAACGCCCAGTCGGCCTTGAACTGGTTCTCGCGGATGAGCCGGACCGTCTGGTCGACGAGCATCGAGTCCTCGAGAAGCGCCAGGTGGACGGAGAGAATCTGGTAATGCTCGGAGGAGTGGTCCTTCACGCCGTCGCGGATCGCGCAGATCTGGTCCTTGGACCGGGACACCGCCCGCAGGAACGCCGCGACCTCCTCCTCGACCTTCTCGCGCGGGACCGTCGAGTGAACGGAGGACGGCATCGCCCGGTTCAGGAAATAGCCCAGGCCGATGGCGATCCCGGGCGAGGCCGGGATCCCCCGCAGGACCTTCATCTTCGGGCGAGCGCTGTCCGTCAAGAGGACCTTACTCCTCTCCGAATTTGGCGGCGATCAGGTCGCCGATGGCGGTGACGGCCTGCTCCGCGTCGGGGCCGGCCGCGCGAACGAGGATGCGGGACTCCCGGGGAGCCGCCAGCATCAACACCCCCATGATGCTCTTGCCGTTTACCTCCACGCCGTCCTTGCAAATCCATATCTCCGATGCGTACCGGTTCGCGAGGTGGACAAGCTGCGCGGCCGCGCGGGCGTGCAGCCCCAGGCGGTTCGCGATCTCGAACTCCCGGCTGACCGTCAGCGCCATAGAAACATCGTCCCGATGATCAGCAGAAACAGCAGGATCTCCGACGGCGAAACCGCCTTCCGGAACAGCACCGTGAGGAGATGGACCGTAATGAGAGCGACCAGGAAGAACGCGACGGCCGGTGCGGCCCCCCCGAAAAGGAAGGCGGTTTTGCTCCCTAACACCCCCGCGTAGGCTCCCCCCAGGATCGCAGCGAGGATCTTGCGGTCCTCGGTCCTCACCGTGAATCCCGCCCCCTTGAGGAACCGGACGGCGCTCTCCTCCCCCTCCATCCCCGCTGCGAATCCTTTGAGACGGACCGAAACATGCGAAAGGTTGTAAAGCACCAGGAGCGCCGCGATCCCCAGGACCGGGTGGAGGAGGGAGAGGATCGCCCCCGCCACGGAAGCCATGGGTTTCAGCGCCCCCCAGAAGTAGGAGTCCCCGA
>CAYILU010000075.1:0-7208 GCA_964364235.1 uncultured bacterium
TATTCTTTCAAAACCCGGAGGGTAGACGGTTCGGTTCGAGTCACGCCTGGCTCCCTGGGCAGGACGAATCTGGGCACTGGGAAGAGAGGCTTTTATACTCTAACGGTGCTTGATGGGATTGCTACATACGAAACAGATCCGCTCTAAGAGATGAGCGGAGGCGAGGAAGATCCGAATCTCATGAGGGGGATCGAATGATCTACTTACGCATCTTCGCAAACGCGGTGGCTCTGCCCATCAGCGAAGTGGCGAAGGTTCGGAAACTCAATTCCGCTGAAGGCTCCGAGTAGTTCCCGAGAGCCGCGCCCTCCTGGTTGGATGTCATAAAGCAGGCGGCATCGTAGAGGCGCTCCAGGACAAGGCGCTCACAGAAAATCCGGTACCTGTCGGTATAGGAAGTATTTCGGAATCCTTCGAGGACCGGAAAGCGAGGCTCATCGACTCTCACGGAGGAGACAGACGCCGGGCAGTCTTCCAAGAGCATGAAATAGCCGAGCCATGGGCGTTCCGATGGCCGAAATGCGCCTTCCCGGAAAGCCTTCCACAGGTCGGTGGCATTTCCGAGCGCTTCTTCAACCCGGTTGTTGAAGTTGTTCCCGAAAGAGGGGCCTACTTGAGACTTGAATTCTATGATCCCGATCAGATTCTTACCCGAGATGGCGAGAAGATCCCACTGTTTAGTTGGACGAAAATAACCGGGAAGGATAGCGCTTCTTCTTGCCACAACAATTTCCGCATCTTTGAGGCCGGATTCGTATAGAAGTTCCTTCATCAGGGTAATGAATCCGTCGATATGGGCTCCGCCTGTCACGGCGGCGCGATTCCCGGCATCCTTGGACCCGTTGGCGGTGCCTTGGCGCTCGTGCTGGCTCTGGCGTGTGTGCCAGTATTTCCGGACGGCTTCACGGATTTTTTTGTCTAATGTTTTCTGGTCCACACTCCTTACCTTTTCACTGCCCGGAAGGTGGCTTTTCCGAAAAGATCGTGGGTCTCGCGGGCAAACCGATGACAGGCCATGTCGAAATATTTCGGGTCAATCTCGACGCCAATGCTGTTCCGGCCCCACTTTGCCGCAGCGACGTTAGTAGTCCCCGTTCCCATGAAAGGATCGAGAACAGTGTCACCTACGAAAGAAAACATCCGAATCAGGCGCTCTGCGAGTTCCAGCGGGAAGGGTGCCGGGTGGTGGCGCGTGGATGCTCCAGTGAGACCCGTCCAGATTTGCTGGAACCATTCCTTATGCCTTTGCGCCGGAATGACCGAGAGAATTCGTGTAGCAAGATCCGGTTTCCGGTATCCACCGGGCTTGCGCTCCATCAGGATGAACTCAATGTCGTTTTTCACGACGGCGTTGGGTTCGTATGGCTTCCCGAGAAATCCTCCGCCGTTGCCTTCGGCTTCGTAGACTGCGTTGGCGATCTTGTACCAGATAATGGGGGCGAGGTTGGAGAATCCGATCTCCCGGCAGTGCTCCTGGATGGATGCGTGGAGGGGGACGACCATATGCTCGCCAGCGTTCTTCCTCCGGGAGAGGCATACATCTCCGACAACGCAGACGAGACGGCCGCCCGGGACAAGAGCGCGGAAGCATGCGGACCATACCCGGTCCAGTTCGCGGAGGAACTCTTTGTAGTCCCCGATGTGCCCCATCTGCCCCTCTTCATGGTTGTATTCCTTGAGGGTCCAGTATGGGGGCGAGGTCATGATCAGATGGACGCTCTCCGGTGCGAGAAAGCCCATCCGGCGTGCGTCCCTGTTGTAAGCCGTATGCGAGGTCGGAATCCGTGCAACTGCGGATTCCACAATAGACGAGAGTTTTATATCACGGGCAATTCGAGGGATATCCGTCTGGGGGTTATCGAGGGACCGGAGAGAGGAAGGAATATATTCCTTGAGGTCTACCTGTTCCTCGCGATGATCCTGGATATCCTTTATTGCCCTTTCGAGCATGAAGCCTCCTTGGGAATCACAATATCTTTATATCAGATTCCGGGGGGGAAGGCTCTCGAACCGACAGCGCGCCCCATCTAAAAAAACTGGCGCGCCCTGACGAATGGAAATGGGCACTGCTGGGAGGAGATAATTCTTTTCGGTTAGCGCCTTCTCTGGTTCCCCGGGAAGGACTCGGACGCCGAGTTTTTAAGAACGTCCCTGTTTTTGTGGGTTACATCAGGAGCGAGAGGACGGAGCGCTCGGCGAACTCCAGGACGGACCGGGGGAGGACCCCCAGGACGAGAACGACCGCCGCCGAGGCGCAGAGAGCCAGGGAGAAGGCGATCCGGGGCGGGCGAGGCGCCGGAGCGTCCGCGCTCGCCGGGATCATGTACATGTAGACGACCAGCCGCAGGTAGTAATAGATGGAGACGGCGCTGTTCAGGACGCCGATAACCGCCAGCCAGATGTAGCCGTTTTTCACCGCCGCGCTGAAGAGGTAGAACTTCCCGATGAACCCCGCGGTCGGCGGGATCCCCCCCAGCGACACCAAGAACAGGGTGAGCAGCGCCCCCAGCGCCGGGTACCGGAACCCGATCCCGGCGAAGTTCCTGATGTCGTACCCCTCGTCCTCCTTCTGCGCGATGAGCATCACCACCCCGAAGGCGCCGATGTTCATGAACGCGTAGACCAGGAGGTAGAACAGGGACGCCTGCCCGCCGAGCACGTCTCCGGAAACCATCCCGACCAGGACATACCCCGCGTGCGCGATCGAGGAGTAGGCTAACATCCTCTTGACGTTGTCTTGTTGGAGCGCCGAGAGGTTCCCGACGGTCATCGTCAGGACGGCCAGGATCCAAAGGACCTTCCCCATCGCCGGCTGCATGCCCGGCAACGTCAGGAGCAGGAACCGGATGAGGGCCGCGAAGGCCGCCGCCTTGACCGCGGCGGACATGAAGGCAGTCACCAGCGTGGGCGCCCCTTCGTACGCGTCGGGGGTCCACATGTGGAACGGAACCAGCGAGACCTTGAAGGCGAGCCCCACCAGGAGCAGCCCCGCGCCCGCGAGGAACAACGGGTTTCCGGCAAGCCGCGCGTCGTAGAGCATGGTGGCGAGCACCGGGAGCTTGGTGGTCCCCGCAACGGCGTAGATCAGCGCGATCCCGTAGAGAAGGAAGCCCGAGGCGAAGGCGCCGAGGAGGAAGTACTTGAGCGCCCCCTCGATCGAGGACATCCGGTGGCGGTGGAACCCGACCAGGACGTAGATCGGGATGGACAGCGTCTCCAGCCCCAGGAAGACCGTCATGAGGTCGGTACCCTTGGCCATGAACATCATCCCGGAGGTGGACAGCAGCAGGAGGGAGTAGAACTCCCCCTTGTGGGTCCCCTCCCACTCCGAGTAGCCGGTCGCCATCAGCAGCGTCAGTGCGCAGGCGGACAGGATGACGATCTCGAAGAACGCCCCCAGGCCGTCGTGCACGATCGCCCCCGAGAAGCCGGAAATCCGGGTCGGCCCCATCGCGAAGACGGCGAACAGGGAGAGGGCCACGCCGAGGATGCTCACCCCGCACAGGACCCGCTTGTTCTCCTCGGGGAGGACGAGGTCGACGAACAGCACGAAGAGCGCCGTCGCCACCACCAAGATCTCGGGGAGGATGCTGTAGGTGCTCCGGAGAAGCGTCTGGGCATCTATGGCGATCGGTCCCATTCTCTCCTCACTTCCCCACGTCGAAGTACCGGGCCAGGAGCGTCTCCCCCGCCGGCTGGTCCGCGAGCGCCGCCTGCCGCTTCGCCTCGATCCTCGTCACGAACGCCGACACCGAGGCGTCCATCTTCCTCAGGAAGGTCTGGGGGTAGACGCCGATCCAGAAGATGAGCACGAGGAGCGGAAGCATGTAGGCCAGCTCCCTCGCGTTCATGTCCGGCAGGCGCCGGTTCTTCTCGTTGGTGACCTTCCCGAACATCACCCGCTGGAACATCCAGAGCATGTAGACCGCCGCCAAGATCACCCCGGTGGCGGCGATGACCGTCAGCACCCTCGTCGCCTTGAACGAGCCGAGCAGGATGAGGAACTCCCCGACGAACCCGTTCATGCCGGGCAGGCCGATGGAGGAGAGCGTCACGATCATGAAGCAGACGGCGAACAGGGGGAGAACCTTTGAGAGCCCCCCGAACTCCTCGATGAGGCGCGTGTGCCGGCGCTCGTAGATGATCCCGACGATGAGGAACAGCGCCCCCGTGGAGATGCCGTGGTTGACCATCTGGAGGATCCCGCCCTCGATCCCCTGGAGGTTCATCGCGAACAGCCCCAACATGACGAAACCCAGGTGGGAAACCGAGGAGTAGGCCACGAGCTTCTTGATGTCCTTCTGAACCATGGACACCAGGGCGCCGTAGACAATACCGATCACCGCCAGGGTCCCCACCACGGGCGCCAGGTCGACTGCGGCCACCGGAAAGAGCGGCATGGCGAACCGCAGGAAGCCGTACGTCCCCATCTTCAGGAGGACGGCCGCCAGGATGACCGACCCCGAGGTCGGCGCCTCCACGTGGGCGTCGGGGAGCCACGTGTGGAACGGGAACATCGGCACCTTGAACGCGAAGGCCAGGAAGAAGGCGGCGAACATCCAGAACTGCAGCTTCACCGGGATGTTCAGCTCGTACATCCCCAAGAGGTCGAAGGAATAGATCCCGGTCGCCTGGTGCTGGTAAAAGTAGAGCGCGATGATGGCGACCAGCATCAGAACCGACCCCGCGAAGGTGTACAGGAAGAACTTGATGGCGGCGTAGATCCTGCGCTCCCCGCCCCACACCCCGATGAGGAAGTACATCGGGATGAGCACCAGCTCCCAGAAGATGTAGAAGAGGAAGAGGTCGATCGCCAGGAACACCCCCACCATCCCCACCTCGAGCAGGAGCATGAAGATCATGAACTCCTTGACGTTCTTCTCGACCGCCTTGTAGGTGGACAGGATCGTGACGGGCATCATGAAGGTGGTGAGCAAAAGCAGCCACAGGGAGATGCCGTCCACACCGACGATGTAGCTGATCCCGTAGGCGGGGATCCAGGGGATGCGCTCCACGAACTGCATCCCGGCGACCGCCGGGTCGAACAGGAGGACCACCGGCAGCGAGAGGAGGAACTCCGCCAGGGTCACGAGGAACGTGACGTTCCGGATGAGCCCGGGTTTCTCCTTCGGCAGGAAGATGAGGAGCAGGGCCCCGGCCAGCGGGAGGAAGATCAGCGCCGTCAGGAGGTTCGATCCGATGATTGCCGGTATCCCTGTCATGTGCGCACGCTCCGTGAAGCCCCCTTCCTTGGCTTTCCTACCGGATGAGGATGTAGCCGACGATGAAGACCGCGCCGAGCAGGAGGGAGAAGGCGTAGTTCCCCACCATCCCGGTCTGCAGGCGCCGGACGGCGTCGCCCGCCCCCCGCACCACCGCCGCGACCCCGTTGACGATCCCGTCGATGAACATCGCGTCGAACGCCTGCCACAGCCACACCGACCCGTCCCTGATCCTGCGGACGATGAGGATGTCGTAGATCTCGTCCACGTAATACTTGTTGAGCACCACGTCGTAGAGGCCGGGCATCGCCTCCGCGATCTCTTTCGGCTTCCCCGTCCGGACGCGGTAGAGATACCAGGCGAGCCCGATCCCGCACAGGGCGACCGCCACGGAGCCGGCCATGAGGCCAAGCTCAAGGGCCACGGGGGCATGCCCGCCGCCGTGCGCCGCGGCCCCTTCCGCGCCGTGCCCGAAGACCGGCGCGAGCCACGCCTCGAAATAGTTGTAGCCGCCCAGAACCGCGGGGATGCCGACCCACCCCCCGACCACGGAGAGAACCGCCAGCAGCATGAGCGGCACCGTCATGGAGTACGGGGATTCGTGGACGTGCTTCTCGACCTGCGGCTCCATCCGGGATTCCCCGAAGAAGGTCATGAACACCAGGCGGAACATGTAGAAGGCGGTGACCCCCGCCGCAAGCGTCCCGATCGCCCAAAGAATGAGGTGCCCGTGCACGGAGGAGAACGCCTTCCAGAGGATCTCGTCCTTGGAGAAGAAGCCCGACAACCCCGGGATCCCCGCGATCGCCAGCGTCGCGACGAACATGGTCGTGAAGGTGATCGGGAGGTGTTTCCTGAGGCTCCCCATCTTCCGCATGTCCTGCTCCCCGGAGAGGGCGTGGATCACCGAGCCCGAGCCGAGGAAGAGCAGCGCCTTGAAGAAAGCGTGCGTCATCAGGTGGAAGATGCCGGCCGTGAACGCCCCGACCCCGCACGCGAGGAACATGTAGCCCAGCTGGGAGACGGTCGAGTAGGCGAGCACGCGCTTGATGTCGTTCTGCGTGATGCCGATCGTCGCCGAGAAGATTGCCGTCGCCGCCCCCACCGCCGCCACCACCCCCATCGATACGGGGGACAGCAGGTAGAGCGCATTCGATCGCGCGACCATGTAGACGCCCGCCGTGACCATCGTCGCCGCGTGGATCAGGGCGGAGACCGGCGTGGGGCCTTCCATCGCGTCGGGCAGCCAGACGTAGAGGGGGATCTGCGCCGACTTGCCGACGGCGCCGAGGAAGAACAGGAGGGTGATCGCCGTGGCGATCGCCGGGGTCAGGGTGCCGCTGGCCGACAGCAGCGGGATCCTCGCGAAGACCTCCGTGTAGTTGACCGTCCCGAACGTCCAGAAGAGGAGGAACAATCCGAGAATGAACCCGAAATCGCCGATCCGGTTGACGATGAACGCCTTCTTCCCCGCGTCGGAGGCGCTCTTCTTCTCGTACCAGTACCCGATGAGAAGGTAGGAGCACAGCCCCACCCCTTCCCAGCCCACGAACATCAGGAGGTAGTTGCTCCCCAGGACCAGGATGAGCATCGCGAAGGTGAAGAGGTTCAGGTAGACGAAGTACCGGGCGAACGCCTTCTCGTGGGACATGTACCCGACGGAGTAGACGTGGATGAGGAAGCCGACGCCGGTGACGACGAGGATCATCACCGAGGAGAGCGGGTCCAGCTGCAGGGCGGCCGCCGCGGAGAACCCCCCCGCCTCGATCCATGGGAAGAGGACCTGGACGAAGAGCCGGTCGTGCGCAGACCTCGCCGCGAGCTCGAGCATCGAGAGGAGCGCGACGACGAAGGCCCCTCCCACCACGGCCGGCCCGATGAAGGCGACGAGCTTCCGGTACGGCGCGGGGGCGTGCGACTCCTCCGCGAGGAGCAGCGGGCGCTCGGCGAAGAGCGCGACCGCCCCGTTCAGGATGACGCCCAGGA
>CAYILU010000076.1:0-1377 GCA_964364235.1 uncultured bacterium
GACGACATCCTGGCGAAGGTCGACCGGGCCTCGATGGCCTATTCGCTGGAGGCGAGGGTCCCGCTCCTCGACCACCGCGTGGTGGAGTTCGCCGCGGGACTGCCGATGGAGTTCAAGGTCCGCGGAGGGGAGACGAAGCATCTGCTGCGGAAGGTCCTCTACGGGCTCGTCCCCCGGGTGCTCCTCGACCGCCCGAAGATGGGCTTCGGCATCCCGGTGAACCGATGGTTGCGGAACGAGCTGAAGCCGCTGTTGTCTGAATACCTGGGAGAGGAACGGATCCGGAAAGAGGGTTTTCTGCTCCCGGGAGGCGTGTCCCGGGTCGTCACGGAGCACCTGTCGGGCCGGCAGGACCACCAGTACCGGCTCTGGGCGCTCCTCGTCTTCGCGATGTGGAGGGAGCGGTACCTCTCTTGACCTGCGGCGTCTTCCGTCAGAAGACGATCGTGTCCCCGTTCCCCACGTAGAGTTCGCTCTGGCTGCCGTGGCTGCCCGACCCGAGGGCGACGGGCATCCCGCGCTCCAGCATCTTCCGGACCGTCATGACCCCGGTGCAGTGGTTGCAGGCCAGCCGCTGCAGGCGGTACGTCTTGAGCTTGTCGAGCAGCTCGTCCTGCGCCGGTCCCCACTCCTCGAACGGGGAGATGTGCAGGCCCCCGTAGACCCCGTGGAATTCGGTGAAGCCATCGAAGGCCTCCTTCGCGTATTCGAGGAGGTCGAGCACCCCGGGGTGGCAGCAGCCGATCACGGTGACCATCCCGCGCCCCTCGACGTGGAAGTAGAGCACCTGCTCCCCCCGGGTCTTGAGGAATATGGGGATGTCGAAGGTGGCCGACGCGCAGCCGGGGAAAAGTATGCGGGGGCCTTCCGGTCCCAGCTCCACCACCTTCCCGGTGTGGCCGCTGTCGCGCAGGAGTCCCTTGCTCTTCTCCGAGAAGCCGGCCGGGATCAGGAGCTTCACGTCGGGGCGGTGCCGGACCACGGCGGGCATCCCCCAGAAGTGGTCGACGTGCTCGTGGGTGATGTAGACGAAGTCGATCTCGCCCCGGGAGAGCATCCCGTCGACCCCCTCGCGCCGGAAGACGCCGTCCATGTATTCGACGTCCCAGCCCACGTCCATCAGGATCTTGCGGGAGCGTCCGCCCCCGTCGATCGACTCGATGAGGGCCGACACGCCCGCGGCGTTCCCCGGGGTCCACTTGACGTCGAACTGATCTACCTGCTGTAGTCCCCCGGCCTCCCGTACATCCTGGCGCATCCTTGCGTTGTCGTGCCAGGCGACCTCTGAAAGGCACTTGATGGAGAGCGACCGCACTCGCCCGATGTCTACCTTCCCCATTCGCCCACCTCCGGGTAGAGATCTTCCGCAATCATAAC
>CAYILU010000076.1:1477-7160 GCA_964364235.1 uncultured bacterium
GCCTTCTGGCCGGCTTCGGCGAGCGCGCTCCGGAGGGCGTCCGCCCGGTCTTCCGGCACGAACAGGAGGAGTCCCCCGGAGGTCTGCGGGTCCGCCAGAAGGAGAACCTCATCCTCGGGTAAGAGCGGCGGGAAGCGGACCTTGGCCTGCTGGTACGCGATGTTTTGACGGGTCCCCCCGGGGACCGGCGCGATGCCGAACCGACGGTGGGCCCACTGCGCCCCGGGGAAGTGCGACCAGGCGGTGATGGCCGGCCGGATGCGGCGCTTCATCAACTCCCGCACTCCCGGGAATACCGGTATTTCAGAATGGCGTATCTCGGCGCCGAGGTCGCTCCCCTCCATCACCTCGAGGAGGTGACCGAGGAGACCGAACCCCGTCACGTCCGTGGCGGTGTGGATGCCGGCCTTCCGGCCCGCGGCGGAGGCCGCCGCGTTCAACCGCGACATGGACTCTATAACGGCGTTCTCCGTCTCCTTAGGTGCGATCCCCCACTTGATCCCGGTGGTCGCCACGCCCGTCCCGATCGGCTTGGTCAGGACGATGTGGTCCCCCGGCTTCGCTCCCCGGTTGTTCCAGATCCGGTCCGGGTGGATCCTGCCCGTCACCGACAGCCCGAACTTGGGCTCCTTGTCCTTGACGGTGTGGCCGCCGATGATGCAGATCCCCGCCTCCTTCGCCTTGTCGACGGCCCCCGCCATCACGTCCGCGAGCAGGGGGAGCAGCTTCGGGTCCTCGGGGAAGGCCGCGATCGCCAGCGCGTACAGCGGCTCGCCCCCCATCGCGTAGATATCGCTCAACGAGTTGGCCGCCGCGACGGCCCCGTACACGTACGGGTCGTCGACGATCGGCGTGAAGAAGTCCAGGGTGGCGACCAGCGCCGTCTCCCCGTCCAGGCGGAAGATCCCGGCGTCGTCGGCGTGGGAGGTCCCCACGAGAACGCGCGGGTCGGACGGGGGGGGAATAACGGCTAGCACCCGGGCAAGGACCCCCTGCCCCAGCTTCGACGCTCAACCGGCGCAGGAGGACAGGTGCGTCAGGAAGATCTTCTCTCGGTCGGTCAACGGGCCTGCATCTCCTTCGGGGCCACGGGGAACGCTTCCCGGGGCTCCCCGGATATTTCATACCGGTTCTCCCGGAGTCCGTCCAGAACTTTTTCGTACGTGCGATGGATCGACATGAAAGGGAGTCCCCGTCGTGTCCTCCTTAAGGCATGCCTGCACACTCCCGCTTTTTGGATGGGATAGCGGCAGGCGACGATTCCAGGGCGGGCAAGAGTCCTCCGCTGGTCTTATAACCATTCAATATATATAACAATTTTAAATACGACGCCCGGAAGACCCCATGGTTCCCCACTCCGCGAGCACAAAGATCTATTTTTATAAAACTATGTTTATAAATTTTCTTGACACCCGTTTCCCGGTTGAGGTAGAAATAGGGGAACCAATTTTACAGGGTAAAACTGTTTTTATGTTGGGAAGGAGGTGGTCTCAGGAGATTTCGGGAAACGGAGGGGGGTTAGTCATTCGGAATAGATAAACTAGAAGGAGGGGTATGATGGCAGAAAAGGTAAACCGGTGGAAATTTGTCTACGCCGCTCTTGTGATGCAGTTGTGCCTCGGCGTGCTTTATTCCTGGTCGGTCTTCCGGCCTGTGCTGGAAAAGGCAACCGGCTGGAAGGGACCCCAGAGCATCGCTCCGTTCCGGTACTCGCTCGTGTTCTTCACCGTCGGAATGATCTTCGCCGGGTTCTGGCAGGACAAGAAGGGCCCGAAACTCGTCGGCTCGGTCGGCGGCGCGCTGTTGGGCATCGGCTGCCTCCTTGCCGCGTTCATGTGGAATAGCGAGTGGGGACTCAAGTTCTCCTACGGCATCATCGGCGGGCTGGGCGTCGGCTTCGCGTACGTCACCCCGATCGCCACCTGCGTGAAGTGGTTCCCCGACAAGCGTGGGACGATCGTCGGCCTCGCGGTCCTCGGCTTCGGCGCGGGGTCGCTGATCTTCGCGCCCCTTATCGAACAGCTTCTCGGCACCGATCCGACCCAGTATGCCGCAACCTTGCAGAAAACCTTCCTGATCCTGGGCGTCGCCTTCCTGATCTTCGTCATCGGCGCCGCGCAGATCTTCGCGGTTCCTCCGGCCGGCTACAAGCCGGAAGGCTGGACGCCGCCCGCGGCCGCAACGACCGCTACGGGTGCGGTCCAGAAGGCGGAGTTCGCCCCGGCCGAAATGGTGAAGACCTGGCAGTTCTACGCGCTGTGGGCCATCTATTTCCTTGGAACCAGCGTGGGGATCACCGCCATCGGCCAGGCGGCCCCTCTTGTGAAGGAGCTTGCGGCCAAGACGGCGATCATGTCGGCGGGAGCCGCGCTGGGAATCATGAGCGCCTTCAACGGGGTCGGCCGCCTCGCATGGGGCGCCACCTCGGACAAGATCGGCCGGAAATACACCACCATCGCCATGTTCGCGGCCTATATCCTTGCTTGCGTCTTCCTCCTCAGAAACGTGACGTCCTTCGGCCAGGCCCTTGCCGGCCTCTGCGTGGTCGGCTTCAGCTACGGCGGCTACCTGGCGATGATGCCGGCGTTCACGGCCGACTACTATGGCGCCAAGAACATCGGAGCCAACTACGGGATCGTGTTCACCGCGTGGGGAATCTGCGGGTTCATCGTCCCCGGCTACTTCGCCAAGATCGTGCAGGCGGCGAAGGATGCGGGAGACGTGGCCGTGGGATACAACCAGACCTACCTCACCCTGGCGGGGATGTGCGTCCTCGGCATCGTTCTGGTCGTGCTCCTCAGGAAGCCAACCCAGACCGGCTAGTCACCGGATTCGGCCCGCCTGATCGAACCGCTGGCCGCCGGGCACCCGCCCGGCGGCCTTTTCTTTTCCTGCTGCCGTCGGGTCCGGCCCTCCCGTCCCCGGCGGCTCCCCGCAAGGAATTACCGGGGGTTCCTCATCAGCCGAGGAAGTCGGACAGCTCGGGGATCTGGAATCCCGCCTTCCGCAGTTTCTCCCGGACGGTCGCCACGTCGATCGTGGAGAGGCGCAGGAAGGCGACGAAGCCGTCCCGGAATGGCGAAAGGACAAGGCTTTTCATCTCCACCTCGAGCTCTCCCACTGTCTTTACGAGCCGGACGACGGCGTTCGCGTCCCTGGGGACAAGGACTTCGATCCGGACGCCGATCCCTTCGACGCACAGGGTGTCGATGAAGGCGGCGAGAACGTCCGTCTTGCTGATGATCCCGACAAGCCGCCGCCCCTCGACGACGGGGAGGGCCCCGAACCGCCTGCGGTGGAGGATGAGCAGAGCGTCCTCCACGGTGTCCCAGGGGCCCACGGTCACAGGTTCCCGGGTCATGATTTCCCCGACCTTCGTGTCCCTGACGTCGATGCCCCCTCCCCTGTCCGTGGAGGTCAATCCGAGGGTGAAGTTTCGTACGTCGGTGTCCGTCACGATGCCGGCAAGCTCCTCTCCGGCCACCACCGGCAGGTGATGGACCCTGTGCTCCTTCATGAGGGCGGCGGCGCGCGCCAGGGTGTCTTCCGGCGACACCGTTATGACGTTCCGTGTCATTCTTCGTCCGACGTACATCGTCAGTTCCTCCCCTGAAGGGCCCTGAGATGGGCGACGACCGACGCCGCGAAGACGGGCCCTTCGTAGCCGCCTTCGAGCACCGAAACGATCTTCCCCCCGCAATGTTTATCCGCCAGTTCGCACAGCCTGCGGGTCATGTGGGCGTAGGACGCCTCCGTCAGGCGGAGGCCGGCGATGCCGTCTCCGTGATGCCCGTCGAAACCGGCGGAGATCATGATCAGGTCGGGCCGGAACCGGTCGATCTCCGGGACGACCTCCCCCTCGAAAGCCTCGACGAGCGCATCGTCGGAATCGTGGGGCCTGAGTGTGACGTTCCGGGTGAAGCCGTCCCCCTTTCCCTTCCCCCGCTCCATCCGCCTCCCCGTTCCGGGGAAGCAGAAGGTCGGATGCTCGTGGATGCTGCAGAAGTAGGTCAGCGGGTCCTCCTCGAAGATGTCCTGCGTTCCGTTCCCGTGATGGGCGTCCCAGTCCAGGATGAAGATTCTCTCCACTCCGTAGACGGTCCGTGCATGGACGGCCCCGACGGAGACGTTGTTGATGAAACAGAACCCCATGGCGTAATCCCTTCCGGCGTGGTGCCCGGGGGGCCTCACGGCGCAGAATATGTTCTCGACGCGCCCGTTCATGACTGCGTCGACGCCCGCCATCACGCCCCCCGCGGCGAGGAGGGCAACCTCGTAGCTCCGGGGGGAGATCGAGCAGTCCGCGGTCTGGAAAGTCCGGCCGCCCCCCGCCGCGGCGTCCCGGAAGCTGTCGAGGTAGCCGCTCAGGTGGATCTTCTCGACGATATCCCTCTCCGGAACATAGGGGGCGAGGAAGACCAGGCTTTCCCGGAGACCTTCTTTCTGAATGGCCTTCATCAGATGCTCGAGGCGCCGGGGACTCTCCCGGTGCCCGGCCCGGGTCCTGTGGTCGAGGTAATCCCGGGAGAAGACGAATCCCGTCCTGCGCGGCGTGTTCGTGTAGATGATCTTGTGCCCGTCCCATGGACCCGCGCAGAGGAGGTACGCCTTCCCCAGGGGGAATTGGAACTCCTCGACGTGGGTTTCGTCCCCCGAGAGGGAGTAGTACCCTTCGCCGTCCCGGAAGACGGAGATCCGGAGGTCTTTCCGGAACCGGGCGATGTCGTAGGCGTGGTTCAGCCGGGCGATCTCCGCATCCTTCACGGGGAGATTTCTCTCCTTGACGAGGCCCTTAAGCCCCTCCCTTCTCCGGTCGAGGTCCTCCTTTTCGACGAAATCGAACCCTTCCTTCGCCCAGTAGTACTTTCCCACGGAGAGGGACGCCTTGAGACGGAACTGGTTGAACCCCAGGTTGTGGAAGAGCTTCTCATAGTCCCGGAACAGGGATGAGGCGTATCCGGAGCTCTGCTCCCTGAGGTGGATCCGCTCGATGTAGACGATCTTCAGCGACTTTCTCCGCAGGAGCCGGCCGAGCCATCCCGCCGAGCGGTCGGGGATCGCATAGAATTCGAGGGTCAATCCGCCGATCGGTTCTTCCCCGTGGACGATCAGGGTGTCGTAGATGAACCTGTCGCGGGCGCAGAGGAGAACGTTGTCCCGGTGGTTGAACTCGTGGATCGACACGGCGAGCCGCTCGAAGAGCTCGTCCGGGGACAGGCGGTTCCCGAACAGCACGCCCCACCGGGAGAGAAGCGTCCGCATCGGGGGGACGGGGCCGATGAGGAACCTCACGCCCTTACCGCTTTTCTTGAGGATGTCGGGCCTCATGTCCGCCCCGAACAGCCGATCCCCGCGGATAAGCGCCTCGAAGCCCCGGACGATCGCTTCTTTCGTCAGGTCCCTGTCCATCCCGCAACCATTTTCCACCGTTTCTCTCCCGCTTGGCAAGCCATCCGGCAGCGGAATCTTTCCGCGTTTTGGCCGGTTAGGCCATCACATGCGCTGCGGCGATGCGTTTCGGAACGCGAATCCGTGCCTTGGTTTTTTCCGAGGGTGGTACTCTGGTCATGGGGTTGGCCCTCCTCTCGAGCGCAGCCGGTGGTAATGTATGGTTCGACGAAGGAAACTCATCCGGGGACGACCGGAAAGGGCGCTGCATTCATCCTCTTGGAAAAGTCGGATG
>CAYILU010000077.1:0-3771 GCA_964364235.1 uncultured bacterium
AAGGATAGTCTCCATTTCGAGAATAGTCTCCATTTCCCCGGAGAAAATTCTTCTTCCGGGAAGGATTCGTGTTTCCAATCTAATGTAACAGACGGAAAACGCGATGGAAATCGGAATGGATAGCGCGGTACGTCTAATGCATACTCTTCCCACCAAAAGTATCCGACATCAAACGCCGTCCCAGGGGCGGGCGAAGAAATAAGGATGGGGCCATGGTTTGAACCCTTAAGAAAAGGAGCGGCGCCATGCGTACAGGTCTAATCCTCTTCAGCGTCCTCATTGCCTTGGGATTGGGGGTCGGTTGCGCCTCAAGTCAAAAAATCGCCAAAATGAAACAGGGTGAGGAACGGGTCGTCGACCGCATTCCGGATCGGCCCCCCAAGTGGCTGAACACGCCTTTCGAGGAAACAAAGGAGTTGTTCCTAGTCAAAGGTGAGGCCGCGAAGGGCGGCGATGGCGCGATTTGCCTGCGGCAGGCCAAGGCCAACGCGGTCCAGCACCTCGTGGAAGCGGTCAAAATCAAGGCGCGCTCCGAGTTTTCCGAGGCGGTCCGCGGCGTCAACGTTTCCGAGGCATCCCTGGGCCGCTATCTGGACAGCGTGATCGCCTGGACGTCCGAGAACATCCAGATCTCGGGCATCGTTCCCCAGGGAGAGTACCGGGAAAAGGTCCTGGTCCGAACCTATGACGGCGTCAGGTACTATTACAACTGCTTCGCCCGTCTCTCCATCCCGATCGAGAGCTATCTGCGCGCGAGGGAGACGGCTCTTGCCCGATCGACGGCCGAAGCCCAGGACGCCGACGCCAAGGCATTGGCCGAAAAGGCCAAGGAGAAGCTGTCGCGGTGAAACGCGCTTCCTTATGGGTCAGCCGGCTGCCGATATGGGGGATCGCCTTGGCGCTCGCGGCGGGGGGCTGGGGATGTGCGACCGGGGGAACCCGAGCGACCGGCGACCGGTTTGTCGAGCGGTCGGCCCGCCAAAGGCCCGGATGGATCACCCAACTGCCCCAGGAGGAGGGATATTTTTTTGCGACCGGCATAGCAACCGGCGCGGCTTCTCTTGAGGAGGGCAAGGCGGCGGGAGTTCAGGCGGCCGTCCAGGATGTGGTGACCTACCTGGGGATCCGGGCCCAGGTGTATTACAAGGAGACGCGGACGGAGCTCACGACCCGGCTGGTCAACCGCATCACATCGGAGGGGTTCGCCCAGGTGGCGAAAGGCCGTCCGGTCGAGATGTATTACGAGCGCTTCCTGTTTCCCGGAACGGAGAAGTCGGGGTCAGGTTACCGCTGGGACGTGTACGTGCTGCTCCGGATCCCCCAGGGCGTACTCAACGAAGAAGAGGAGCGACTGAAGCTCGATCGTCAGCGTCGCCTCGACCTTGCCGCCCGCCTGTTGAAAGAGGGACGGACCTACTCGGAAGCCGGGGATGCGGGAGGGGCGGTGCGGCGCTGGCTGGAAGCGGGCCGCCTCCTGGAGGGGGAAGGGGGGGTCGATGCGTTGCGCCACGAAGTCAAGGAAGCCTTGTCGGAGCTGGCCGGCGTCGTGTCCCTGGTCTCCGGCGGGAAAGAGAGGACTCCCCGGGGAGAGGAGGGCTCCTGGACGGTCCGGGCGGTGATGCGGCAAGGGGCCAAGGAAACTCGGCTGCGCTGGCTGCCCCTGAAGGTCCGCTTCCAGGCCGGGAGCGCGACCATAGTGGAACCGGCGACCACGGACGATCAGGGGGAAGCACGCGTTGCGCTGCCGCCGCACCTGGGTGACCCCTCCCGGGTCGGCGTCGCCGTCGGGATCGACATGGATCGGCTCCTTTCGGTCGGAGGGAACCGGACCCCGCCCCGGGAGGATCTCCTTGCCGGCCTGCAGGGCCTCGAAGCGGCGGTCGTCTGGCTTCACCGGCCGGAGCCGGTTCTGCAAACTTCGACCGGCGCCCCTTCCCCAAATGGGGTCCTTTCCCCTCCGGCCGTGCGGGCCAACCGGCCCGCGGAACCCGAGGCCGCAGAGGCCGGCGCGAGCCGGTCGGAAAACCTCTTGTCGACCGAGCCGCCTGCGGAACCCCGCCCTCTTCGCGTCCGCATCGAACCCGTCAACACGCTGGTGTACATGACCCGGGGCGGACGGGAGGCCGAGGTGGGATACCTTGTCGACATCCGTGCGCCCGCCGCTCCCTCCTCCACGTCGCGCCGTCCCCTGAACTTGGCGCTGGTCGTGGACAGCAGCGGGTCCATGGCCGATGCCGGCAAGCTGGACTACGTCAAGGAGGCGGTCCGCCTCGTCATGAGGAACCTGGGGCCGCAGGACAGGCTGTCGTTCGTCGTCTACTCCGACGAGGCGCGCGCGCTGGTTTCGGGCGGGACGGCGTCCGACCGGCTTCCCATCGAGCATCACCTCAACATGCTGCAGGCGATGGGGAGCACCAACCTGAGCGGCGGCCTTTTCGAGGGGGTGAACCAGGTCGAATCCTTTTTCCTGGAGGAGGGGATCAACCGGGTCATCCTCCTTTCCGACGGCCTTGCCAACAGGGGCGTGGTCAGCCGCCCGGAACTGGAGCGATATGCCGCAAAGGCCGGCGACAAAGGCGTCTCCCTCTCGACCATCGGGGTGGGGCGGGATTTCAACGAGGAACTCATGATGGCGATCGCGTCGGCGGGCCGGGGGAACTACTACTATGTGGGAGACCCCGAGACCGTTCCCTCCGTGTTCATGAAGGAGATGGAAGGGCTGGCTTCCGTCGCCGCCCAGAACATAACCTTGACGTTGTCCCTCAACCGGGGCGTCGAGGTCGCCGAGGTCCTCGGCCTCCCGTACGAGAAAGCGGAGGGGAAGGTTCGCATCAGGCTCGGCGACATGGCTTCCGGGGGGAGGAGCCTGGCGGGGTTCACGCTTCGCCTGGTGCAGGAGCCCGAAAGGGAGGGGCTACTGGAAATGGGCAGCCTTTCGGTCGGTTACAACTCCGTCGCGGGAGAGATCGGGCGCGTTAAGGACCTGGTTCCCCTGCGGATCGAGTTCACGCGCGAACGGAGCCGGGTCGAGGCGGGCGTGAACCGCCGTGTGGACCGTTATCTGCAGCTTCTCGCGGCCGCCGATGTCATGACCCTGGCCATGAAGAGCGGGGATCCGGACGCGGCGCAGGAAGCCACGAGGTGGATCGAGTCCGAAATGGAATCGTTCCTCCAGTGGACACGGACGGTCGACGACCCCGAGGTGGCCTCCCTGGGAAGCATTTTCAAGGACTGTCTCGCGGAAATGCGCAAGGGAATGGCCTATCCCGGGTCCGGCATGGCGCTATCGAACAGGGACGCCGGCAAGGAAATCCGTTACAAGCTTTACCGCCTGCGTCGCCAGATGGGCCGATGAATTCGCCTGCAAACACCCGGTAGACACCCGCTGGTTGGGATGGGGGTTCTCTGATGATCCCCTCTCGGGTGCAGGAGTGAGGATTTCAACGGTTTCAGCCGCACCGCAGGAAACGGTGTTGGTGGCCGGTGCGGGAAGGAGAAGGCTATGGGGCGCCGGGTCCGGGCATTGCTCGTCGGGATTCTTGTCCCGTTTCTCCTCTTGACCGCCGGCGGCTGTGCCGCGAAGAGGGAGACACTCCGCCCCGCTGGCGCGATCTCAACGGTACGGACCAGGGTGCCGCCGGCGGAAACGATCGGCATCCGATTCTGGGGAGAAGGTCAACCGGAGCCTCCGATCCTGTTGCCGCTGACGGAGGCGGACAAGACCGGCGCTCGGACTCCGGCGGCCCTCGGGGTGGGATGGATCATGTTGAT
>CAYILU010000077.1:3871-7156 GCA_964364235.1 uncultured bacterium
CCGGGAACCCCACCTGTATCGTGCCCCAGGGGAATTCTCCACGTCGCCCTGAGTCGGCCGGTCACTTGTCCGTAAGCGCCCGCAGGACGGCGGAGACGTCGTGCTCGCCGAACCCGCGCTCGCGGGCAATGGAGAAAAGCTGGTACGCGGCCGCCGTCACCGGTGTCGGGACGCCCGATGCGTCCCCCGCCAGGACCGCCAGCCGCATGTCCTTGTGGGCGAGCTTCAAGGGGAAATGCACCGAAAACGCCCTCTCCCCCAGCATGTCCTTCCCCTTGAACTGGATGGCAGGGCAGCCGACGATCGAGTTCTGGACGACCTCCAGGATCTTCTCCGCGGGGATCCCCGCCGCCATGCCGGTGAGCGCGGCCTCGGAAAACACGCACAGAAGCGTCCCGAACATCTGGTTGATGATGAGCTTCATGTGCGCCGCCAGCCCCACTTCCCCCATGTAGACCACCTTGCTCCCCATCGCGAGAAGGACCGGCTCCATCCTCCGGGCGACCCCGGGGTCGCCTCCCGCGAGGATGATGAGGGTCCCCTCCGCCGCCGCCTTCCTGCTGCCCATGACCGGCGCTTCCAGGAAATCCGCCCCGGCCTTGCGGACCATCGCGGCGATCTCCCGCGAGGATTCCGGGGAGACCGTGCTCATGTCGATGTAGGTCTTGCCGGCCGTAAGCGCCGAGAGGACCCCGGCGGTTTCGGCGACCACCTCCCAGACCGCGGCGGGGTCGGACAGCATGGTGATCACGATGTCCGCTTGCTCGACCAGCCGGGCCACCGAGGAGGCTCCATTCGCCCCCGCGGCGACGAGGGGCGCCATCTTCTCGCGCGAGCGGTTGTACACCGTGACGTCGTGCCCCCTGGCCAGGATGTTCCCGCACATCGGCGCGCCCATGATCCCCAGCCCGATGAAGCCGATCTTCGCCATGGCGATTCCTCCCCGGTCCGGCGGGTGTCCCTGCTTGACCCGCGGCGAAAATACAGGAGAATGATACCATGACGATGCTTATCCCCGAGGTTCTCCGAAAGGCCCCCCTGTTCGCCAACCTTCCGCCCGACGACCTGCGCCGCGTGGTGGAGATCGCCTCCGCTCGACATTACGAAAAAAAGGAGTCCATCTTCCGGGATGGGGATCGCGCCGACGGCTTTTTCGTGGTGGGGGATGGGAGGGTCAAGGTTTTCAAGCTTTCGCCGGACGGCAAGGAGCAGGTCCTTCATCTCCTCGGGCCGGGGCAGTCCTTCGCGGAGGCGACCATCTTCGAGGGCGGGACATATCCCGCGCACGCGGAGGCGCTTTCCGACTGCGGCCTGGTCTTTCTCCCGAAGCGCCCGTTCATCGACCTGCTGGAGAAAAACCCCCGGATCGCGCTCCGGATGATGGCTTCCCTTTCGAGGTGGCTCAAGCGGATGACCGACCTGGTGGAAAGCATCTCCCTGCGCGACGTGGAGACGCGGCTGGTCCTGTATCTCTCCGAGGAGCTCGGAAGCCGCGGCCTGCCGGTCCGGGACGGCGTGGTGTACGAGCTCGACGTCAGCAAGAACGTCCTCGCCTCGCGGCTGGGGACGGTCCCCGAAACGTTTTCCCGCACCCTGAAAAAACTGCAGGAAGAGGGAAAGATCCAGGTGAAGGGGAATCAGATCCGCATCCTGAAGGCGGATTCCCTCTTTTCCGGCGAATAGGGGGTAAAAAGAGGGGGCAGGGGTTTCCCCCCGCCCCGGGCCGATGCGATTATTTCGCGGCGACCTTCTTTTCCAGAGCGTCAGCGACGATCTTGATCCCCTTCTTCGATTCCTCCACCGACTTCGTGAGCGACTGGCGCGCCTGGTCGGGGTTGTGGAAGCCGTCGGAGTTCTCCGCCGTCCACCACTCCCAGAGAATGTGGGCTTTCTGGTGCTGCTCCTGCGCCTGCTTGATGACGTCCTCGGCGAGCCCGGCCTTCTTCCCCTCCACGATCTTGTCGATCAGGGACGAGAGCCAGAACTCGGCTTTCCGCATCTTCCCCTTGATGTAGCTCTTCACGGAGTCGATCTCGTAGATCGCCTGCACCTCCGTGAGTTTCGGATGGCACTTCGAGGTCAGGCACGTTTCCTTGATGTAGTTTCTCGGGCTTGTCTGCCAGTGCGAGGTGTAGACCTTGCCCTGCGCGTTCTTCACCTTGGGCATGTGGCAGTCGCTGCAGCCCGCCCCCGCCCTGTCGTGCCGCGAGTTCCAGAACGCCTCGGCTTCGGGGTGCTGCGCCTTCCACAGGAGGCCCCCGGTCAGCTGGTGCTTGAAGTCGCGGAATCCCAGCGCGTTATAGTGGTCGTAGATCTGGAAGACGTCCTTGAAGGGGAAATGGTTCGTCCGCGGATCGGCCGCCTTGATCGAGAACTCCCCGGTCTTGGGGTCGTACCCGGGATTGCAGTTGTACTCCACGTGGCACTGCCCGCATTGCAGCTTGGTGTCGTACTTTTCCAGAAGGGCGATCTTCCGGAAGCCTCCCCGGAACTCCCGGACGTCGATCTTCGTCGCCTTCGGGTCCTTGTGCCAGAGCGTGTCCTTCTCCGGCCGGGTCAGGGCGCCGATCAGGGCGTCGCGGACGATCCTGGGGCGCGCGGAGTGCGGGTCGTGGCACATGAAGCAGTTCATCGAGTTGGAGAGGTCCTTGACGAACTCCACGACGTTCGAGGTCCGGTCCCACTTCGCCTTTTCGTCCTTGTCGCCCAGGAATTTCCACTTGAGGATCTGGTCCTGCGTCTTGCACTGGAGGCAGGTCGGGTTGGCCGCGGCCGCGCTCTCGGGGATGAAGGCCTTGTGCTCCTTCGATTCCGGGTACCGGTCCTCGAGGACGTCCCAGGCTTTCGTCGCGCCCGGGACGGCGACGTAAGACCAGCCGGTCTTCGACTGGAAACGGCCGCCGTATGCCCGGTCCACGATCAGGTGGTCCACCAGCATGAACTTGTGGCTCCGCGGGGCGGCGTGCTCCTTCGTGAAGCCGTGGCCCATCATCAGCTTGTCCCAGAAGGGGTTGGGCGACCGCTCGGTGAGGAGCGACTTCTCCAGCCGGGCCGGCTTCTTGTAGTTGAGCGTCCCGAAGCTCTCGTACTGGTCCTTGTGGCAGCCCCCGCACGCATCGAGGTCGACCCGCGTGGCGGGCCTCTTGTCGCTGTCCTCGAGGTGCGCGGCGGTTCCGGAGTGGCAGTTGACGCAGTTGACCTTCGCGTGCCTGCCTCCCGTCTTCTGCGCCTTTATTTCGTCGTGGCACTCGAAGCACTTCTCTTCCTTGACCGGGGCATCCGTAT